>JAEEPZ010000080.1 GCA_016285055.1 Prevotella sp. | reverse complement strand
AGTTCTTGCTTTGCAAGCGGCATAGCCGAGTCCAGACCCCACCCCTGCCCCTCCCCGTAAGGGCAGGGTTCAAGAGGGGAGGGCCTCACGGAGTTCCTGCGGCGGACAAGGCGATAGCTATTGTACCAAATGAGAAAAATTACCAATTTGTTTTTCTTGTTTTTATTTGTTTTTATTGGTTTTTTCTCAGGCCGCGTAGCGGTATCAACTCACATAGATAGCAACGAAGATATGCCAGTTCAAGGATAATAGCCTCTTTTTGAATATAATGCTCTAACGCTTTACGTTGGCATCTGCCACGTAGACCGCCTCCATGCAAGGCAATCGTCATGGGGAAACGGCAAGCAGGGGGCGGGATACAGGTTAAATATTCATGTTTCTTACATTCTGGCAACATTTCATAAAGCGAAATGCCCAAGAAGACTGACTGTTTAACTTTTTTTAGACATCGGAGCGTGAAAAACTTTTGTGGTTCGCCCGCTTCTTCGTACCTTTGCAGCGAGATTTTCTTCTATACTTAACTATGATTTGGAACCCTAACAAAGAGTGCATGAGCCGCGACGAGATGAGCGCGCTCCAGGGAAAGAGACTTCACAAGATAGTGGAGTATGTGTATCACAACGTGCCGTTCTACCGCCACAAGCTGCAGGCGCTGGACATCCGCCCGGATGACATCCAGACCATTGAGGACATCAAGAAGCTGCCCTTCACCACGAAGAAGGATCTGCGCGACAACTATCCCTTCGGCCTGCAGGCGGCACCGCAGAGCGAGATTATCCGCGTGCACGCCAGCAGCGGCACCACGGGCAACCCCACCATCGTGGGCTACACACGCAAGGACATCGGCGTGTGGAGCGAGTGCATGGCGCGGTGCCTCACTGCCTACGGTGTCACCCGCAGCGACATCTTCTCCGTGGCCTACGGCTATGGCCTCTTTACAGGTGGTCTGGGAGCCCACTACGGTGTGGAGCACCTCGGCGCCAGCGTCATACCTGCGGGGACGGGCAACACCGAGAAGCACCTGAAGCTCATCCGCGACCTCGGCATCACGGGCATTGCCTGCACACCGTCGTATGCTCTCTATCTGGCCGAGACGATGGAGAAGATGGGCATCACGAAGGAGCAGATCAAGCTGCGCATCGGTGCCTTCGGTGCAGAGCCTTGGACGGAGAGCATGCGCAAGGAGATAGAGGATCGTCTCGGGCTGAAGGGGTACAACATCTACGGTCTGTCGGAGGTGATGGGCCCCTCGGTGAGCTACGAGTGCCAGATGCAGCACGGTTCGCACATCTGCGAGGACCATTTCTATCCTGAGATTATCAACCCCGTCACTTTGGAGCCGGTGCCCAACGGTCAGAAGGGCGAGCTCGTGTTCACCACGCTGACCAAGGAGGGCATGCCCGTCATACGCTACCGCACACGCGACCTCTGCCATCTGATGGACGGCCAGTGCGACTGCGGGCGCACCAGCATCCGCATGGGACGCATCGAGGGCCGCTCGGACGACATGCTCATCATACGTGGCATCAACGTGTTCCCGTCGCAGGTGGAGAGCGTCATCCTCTCGCTGCCGGAGTTTGCACCGCACTACATGCTCATTGTTGACCGCGAAAAGAATCTCGACACCCTGCTGGTGCAGGCCGAGCTGCGACAGGAGGTCTTTACGTCGACCTTCGACACGCCTGCCGCCGTCGACCAGCTGGAGAAAAAACTGGCCTCGAAGCTGAAGAGCGTGCTCAGCATCGCTGCCAAGGTGCAACTGAAGGCGCCCGGCACCATAGAGCGCAGCCAGGGCAAGAGCGCACACGTCATAGACAAGCGCAAGCTGTAATAACTGAAAAAGAACCGGGATGTGTGTTTTAAATGATGATCCGCCATTACCCGATAGTATGCACGCAATATAGAAGCAAACCGACTCCTCATGAGAATGTATCATGACAGCTACAAGCAAGGCTTGCGGTAACTCAATTCTCCCCCTTGCAAAGGGGGAGTTAGAGGGGGATTCATCTGCGCAGAGTGAATCCCCCCTTGCCCCCCCTTTGCAAGGGGGGGAATAGGTTACTGTTGCGGCGGTACGTGTTTGGCTGATAATGGTACAAAGAAAATATGAAACCATGTTTATGATTCTCTTCATGCTGCTGCCCATTGCCGGACTGGTTTACAGCGGGTGGCACCTGTGGGCGCTGCTCCCTCTGTCTGCGCTGTGGAAGACGGTCATCATCGCCTTGGGCACGCTGTGCTTCCTCACGCTGCTGCTCGACTTCAACGGCTCGCTGGAACGGATGCCCCTGCCGCTGTCAAAGGTGCTATACACGATAGGCACATCGTCGATTTTTGTGCTGATGTACGTCGTGATGGCTTTTCTGCTGCTCGACCTGGGGCGGCTCGTCCATGTGGTGCCCAAGGCATGGCTGTATCACAACTGGGTGACGACGGCTGCGCTGGCGGGCCTGCTGCTCACCGTCTTCGTCTGTGGAAACATACATTATTATAATAAGGTACGCGTACCTATTACCCTTTCTGCTCCACGCCTGCCTCATGACATCAAGGTGGTCATGCTCAGCGACCTGCATTTAGGCTATCATAACACGCGGGCCGACCTGGCTGAATGGGTGGACCTGATCAATGCCGAGCATCCCGACTTCATCCTCATTGCCGGCGACATCATTGACATCAGCACCCGTCCGCTCATGGAGGAAGGCATGGCCGAGGAGTTCCGCAGGCTGCAGGCTCCGGTGCTGGCCTGCCCTGGCAACCACGAGTACTATGCCCGTATGCCCAAGGCCCGGCAGTTCTACAAAGACGCCGGCATCGCTCTGCTCTGCGACACCGGCGTCATGGTTCAAGATGTCCTTGTGATAGGGCGCGACGACCGCAGCAATCGCTACTACCGCAAACCACTGCGCTACCTGAAAAGCCATGCCCTGACCCCCAATGAGCCTGACTCAGCCCGGCAGGCCCCGATGCCCCAGCCCGGCTACACCATCGTGATGGACCACCAGCCCTACCACTTGGAGGAGGCTGAGGAGGCCGGCATCGACTTCCAACTGAGCGGCCACACCCATCGTGGACAGGTGTGGCCAGTGTCGTGGATCACCGACGCGCTCTATGAGTGTTCGTGGGGCAAGCACCAACGGGGCAACACCCACTACTACATCTCCAGCGGCATCGGCATTTGGGGCGGCAAGTTCCGCATCGGCACACAGTCGGAATACGTCGTCGCCACCCTCAAAAGCAAATAGCATGGCCTTACGCCTCGCCGCCTTTCACGTTGAAAGGAGCGATGGTGCGGGGCTCTTCCTTCACCTGCGGCATCTTGATGGTGCCGAAGGTGTGCTCGTAGCGCATGATGTTCTCCTGCAGGGCAGCGAGCAGGCGCTTGGCATGCTCGGGAGCAAGGATGACGCGGCTGCGCACCTGCGCCTTGGCCAAGCCGGGGAGCATACGGGCGAAGTCGACGATGAACTCACTGCTGGAGTGGGTGATGATGGCAAAGTTAGCGTACTCGCCCTGAGCCTTGTCAGGGGTCAGTTCAATCTGCAGCCCTTGCTGCTTCTTTTCGTTGTCGTTCATAAATGTTGATGTTGAAAGTTGGTGTTTAGTGTTTAGTGACATTTGTGCAATCAGGACAGATGCCTTTCACGATGTGACTGGCAGAGGTGGCCAAGAATCCCGGGGGCACGGCCACCTGCGGCACGGCGACACCGTCGAAGCAATACGTGCGGTGACACTGCTCGCAGAAGAAGTGAACGTGCAGGTCGTCGTCATCATCGCCGCCGTGGCCATGACACAGCTCATAGCGCAGGGCGCCTGAGCCGTCCTCGATGGTATGCACGAGATGATGCTCGCGAAAGAGCGTCAGAGCACGGAAGATGCCCGACTTGTCGACCGACAGCAGCTTCTCCTCCAGCTCAGCCAATGTCAAAGGACGTGCCGACAGCGCCAACGCCCGCACCACGACAATGCGGTTCGACGTAGGGCGTACACCGTGATTAGCAAGCAATTCTACACATTCTTCCTGTTTCACGCCCGCAAAATTACAAAAAAATTGGAACAAAACGACAGTTTTTATGAAAAAAAACGATGATTCGCAATATGTGCCCTAAATAAAAGAATTGTTTTTTTTCATTGCAGTTATGGATAAAGGGTTTAACAATCATTTAATTACAAAAAGAAAACGTGAGCAATTACATTGCTTACGTTTCTGAGGTATCGGCAAACGCCCTTGCAGCTTAAACGAATAAAGGCCCACGCCATCAAGCGTAAACCGTCAACTTTACTCTTGCTGCTTCTGTTAATTTTGCCGATTTTCAGAAACAAGAATCAAAGCGGACGCTTCACCGTATATGTCTTAACTATTTATGTCATCCCATAGGCATTCTGGTTTTTAGGAATCAACAATTTGTATTTCTTCTATCAGCCGTACTATGGCTGGCTTCAATGCGGGTATGTCAACAGCAATGGTTTCCCAAAGCTGAACTGGGCGAATCTTATAATAACCGTGTACCAGGACATGGCGCATGCGCTCAATGTCATCCCAGTTTACTTCCGAATGGCTCGCTCTATACTCAAGTGTCAGTTTGTAGACGGCCTCACCTATGATCTCCACATGCTTCACCAATCCATAATAAACAATAGGGTCGGCTTGGGCTTCTTCCAGCGTGTGGTGATCCTTATAGTCGATAAGTACATTGGCCGCTTCAAGAATATGTCGCAGCCGCTCTATGTCCCTAACTTCTTCTCTCATATATCAGTCGTTTGTCACGGTTGGCACTTTCAATGGCGAAGGGGAGCAGACAGCCTTCCTCTATCAGGTCTACACGACGGCCCGTGCTGCGCTCCAACTCACCCATCATGTGCGAGATGGTAAGCAGCGATATACGAGCATCCTTGTCGTACTCAACGAGAATATCGATGTCGCTTTCAGGCGTTTCCTCACCTCGTGCAAAAGAACCAAACAACCATGCCTTCAGGACGGGTTGCGTCTTGAAGTATTCGGCTATTACTTGTGTCATCGCCTGTGTACTCATAGCTGTCGCATATATGATTCTGCTGCAAAAATAAGCAATTATTCCGATACTTCCAAATAAAAACGATGAAAAAGAAGCAAAGCCACCCGCTTTTTATCTTCTTGCCATTGACGATGTAGGTGTCTTTTTGGGGGAGGCCTCTGTCACAATTCTGCAAATACAACTACAGACCCCTTTTGCAGAGAAAAACACGAATCACGAAATGTAAGGTAAACATAAAAAAACACCTTTCTCATTCGCCGAAGGTACTTTTACTCAAAAAAAGCGAAAGAAAAACGTGTTTTTATTTCGCTTTTTGCGCGCTTATTTGTACCTTTGCGGCTAGAAACGAAAAAACCTTCAACTAATGGACGACGAAACAAAAGACGACATCCTCACCCCAGTTTCCCCTGAAGACCCAGAAGTATCATCGGCCTCAGAAAGCCCTGAAGACTCAGAGGCGCCATCGGCCCACTCTGACTACAAACCCGTAAACCGCTTCGACGCCTCCGTAGTGCACCACCTCAGCGGCATGTATCAGAACTGGTTTCTCGATTATGCCTCGTATGTCATCCTGGAGCGTGCCGTGCCCCACATCGAGGACGGCCTGAAGCCGGTGCAGCGCCGCATCCTGCACTCGATGAAGCGCATGGACGACGGACGCTACAACAAGGTGGCCAACATCGTGGGGCACACCATGCAGTTTCACCCGCACGGCGATGCCTCCATCGGCGACGCCCTGGTGCAGTTAGGCCAGAAAGAGCTGCTCATCGACACGCAGGGCAACTGGGGCAACATCCTCACCGGCGACCGTGCTGCCGCGCCCCGATACATCGAGGCACGCCTCTCGAAGTTCGCCCTCGATGCCGTCTTCAATCCCAAGACCACCGAATGGCAGTTGTCATACGACGGTCGCAACAAGGAGCCCATCACCCTGCCGGTGAAGTTCCCCCTGCTGCTGTCGCAGGGCGCTGAAGGCATCGCCGTGGGACTGGCCTCGAAAATCCTGCCTCACAACTTCTGCGAAATCTGCGATGCCGCCATCAGCTACCTGCACGGCGAGGAGTTTCACCTCTATCCCGACTTCCAGACGGGCGGCTCCATCGACGTGAGCAAATATAACGACGGCCAGCGCGGCGGCACATTAAAGGTGCGCGCAAAGATAGAGAAGCTCGACCAGAAGACCCTCGTCATCCGCGACCTGCCATTCTCGAAGACCGTCGACAGCCTGATAGACAGCATCAAGAAAGCCATTGAGAAAGGTAAGATCAAGGCCCGCCATGTGGACGACCTGACCAGTGCCACGGTGGAGATACAGGTGCAACTGATGCCGGGCATCTCGAGCGACAAGACCATCGACGCGCTCTATGCCTTTACCGACTGTGAAATCAACATCTCGCCCAACTGCTGCGTCATCAAGGACCAGAAGCCGCAGTTCCTCACCATCAGCGATGTGCTCATCCACTCCACCGAGCGCACCAAAGACCTGATACGTCAGGAGCTGGAGATACGCAAGAACGAGCTGATGGAGCAACTGCATTTCTTCTCGTTGGAGAAAATCTTCATCGAGGAGCGCATCTACAAGGACCGCAAGTTTGAGGAGGCGCCCAACGTGGACAAGGTCTGTGAGCACATCGACGACCGCCTGACTCCCTATTATCCCTCCCTCATCCGCGAGGTGACGAAGGACGACATCCTGAAGCTGCTGGAAATCAAGATGCAGCGCATCCTGAAGTTCAACAAGGACAAGGCCGACGAGCTGATGGCCCGCATCCGTGCGGAGATAGAAGAGATAGACCGCGACCTGAACAACCTCGTCGAGGTGACGGCCTCGTGGTTTCAGTTCCTCAAGGACAAATACGGCAAGGACCACCCACGCCTTACGGAAATCAAGAACTTCGACACCATCGAGGCAACGAAGGTGGCCGAGGCCAATGAGAAGCTCTACGTCAACCGCCAGGAGGGCTTCATCGGCACGGGGCTGAAGAAGGACGAGTTTGTGTGCAACTGCTCTGACATCGACGACATCATCATCTTCTACCGCGACGGCAAATACAAGGTGGTACGCGTGGCCGAGAAGCTCTTCGTGGGCAAGAACATCCTGTGGCTCGGCGTGTTCAAGAAGAACGACAAGCGCACCATCTACAACGTGGTGTACCGCGACGGCAGGAACGGCTCATGCTACATGAAGCGCTTCAGCATCACCGGCATCACCCGCGACCGCGAGAACGACTTGACGCAGGGCACGCCCGGCTCGCGTGTCATGTACTTCACGGCCAATCCCAACGGCGAGGCGGAGATTATCAAGGTGACGCTCGAAGCCTCCGTGCTGAACGCCCACCCGCGCATGAGCCTCTTCTTGGAGCGCAACTTCGCATCCATCGACATCAAGGGCCGCACCTCCAAGGGCAACACCCTCACCAAGTTCCCCGTACACCGCATCACGCTGAAGTCATTAGGCCACAGCACGCTGGGCGGACGCAAGGTGTGGTTCGACCCCGACGTCAACCGCCTGAACTACGACGAGCACGGACAGCTCTTAGGCGAGTTCAACGACAATGACCAGATTCTCGTCATCCTGCCTAACGGCGACTTCTACCTCACCAACTTCGACGCCAACAACCACTACGAGGACCAGCTGCTGCGCATCGAGAAGTTTGTGCCCAACAAGGTGTGGACGGCCGTGGTCTACGATGCCGACAACAAGGGATATCCCTACCTGAAGCGTTTCCTCATGGAAGGGCAGAAGCGCAAGCAGAACTTTGTGGGCGACAATCCCGCCTCACGGATGCAGCTGCTCAGCGACCAGGTCTATCCCCTCATCCGCGTCACCTACGGCGGCAAGGACGAGTTCCGCGGCAGCGAGGACATCGACGCCGAGCAGTTCATCGCCGTCAAGGGCTTCAAGGCGAAGGGCAAGCGACTCAGCACCTACGAGATAGGGAGCATCACCGAGCTGGAGCCTCTCCGCTTCCCCGAAGAGCCCTCGGAAGGCACTGAGGATGCCTCAGAGACGGCAGATGGCCCCAAAGCTCCCGAAGTGCCCGAAGAGAATCTTGACCCCGATGCCGGCAAGAGCCGCCAGCAAATCATCGACGAGATGACGGGTCAGCTGAGTCTGGACTTCTGAAGCGAGATTTTTCGATAGTTCAGGAGTTAAAGGAGTTAAGGGAGTTAAAGGAGTTAAGGGAGTTAAAGGAGTTAAAGACAATACTTTGCTATGGATCTCAACCCGGTGACAAAGGCTTTTCTTGGAGAGTCATGCATGCCCATACATAGAAGTAACAAATGGTTGATGAGGGCCGCCTTGGCACTTGTCGTTTATCACTTATTACCTATCACTTCTTCCGCGCAGAGCTATTGGCAGATAGGCTCCGGCCCGACGGAGGTGTTAGACACATACCTGTCGCAAGAGAAGTTCAGGGGCGACGGCATGACCTTCCTCATGGCGAGCGAGCGCCGCGGCGTGAAGACCATAGCGACGCAGGACGGCGACGGTAAGCCTCTGCTGATGCCGCTCCGCTGGTCCACCATCGTGCAGAACCAGCTGAGCCTGTCGGTGACCGAAGACCGCGACGACAACAAGTCGATGATGGAGGGCACTTACAACCTCTTCGTGGGGCGCTACCGCTCGTTCATCGGTGCACCGTCGGCCACGTTCCATGTGCAGGCCGGCGGTTTGGCCAATGTGGGTCTCGGCTTCCTCTACAACACACGCAACGGCAACAACCCGGCACAGGCTCGCATAGGCCTGCAGCTCATGCCGTCGGGCGTGGCCACCTGGCGCTTCAGGCTGTTCAGCACGAAGAGCGCGACAAGCGACACAGGCAAAGCCTCGCTGCGCTATGAGCTGGATGTGCCACTCGTCGGCGTGGTCTTCAGTCCCAACTACGGCCAGTCGTACTACGAGATTTTCGCCAAGGACAACTACGACCACAACATCGTGCCCACCACCTTCGTCTCGGCACCCAATTTCCGCCAGCAGCTCACGCTGAGCTGCCATGTCAGCCGCCGCCTCACGTTGCAGTTAGGCTATTTGGGCGACTACCAGCAGCTGCAGGTCAACAACATCAAGCAACATGTCTATGCCCATCGCATGATGATAGGCATAGCCAAGGGACTCTAAGAGAGTTGAGAGTTAAGAGTTGAGAGTTGCCTGCTTCTACATGGTGTCTTGGCCATGCTGAAAAAGGCAAGCAGACGAAAGTTCTTTTGTGGGTTACTGCATTTAGTTCAAGCCGATGGAGCGGCCCAGCTCGTCCCAGAAGTCGTCTTGGGTAATGGGGAACACATGGCCGAAGAGTCCGATGGACACGATGCCGTTCTTGTCGTTGAGCGAGTAATTGCCCACGCTCACCAGCATGTAGTCCTTCACAGTCACCACTTTCTTCACGCCCATCTTCACGATGCTTGGGCCTATGGTTTTCAGCACAGCGCTCTTCTCCGCAATGTCAGAGCTGATGGCTTTGTAATGGTCTTCCTCCTTCGGGCATGTCAGTACCATGGCCACGATGATGGCGATGGTGATGCCTAATGACAATAGTTTCTTCATGTTATTTCAGATTTCCAAGAATGTCGCGGGTCAGCTCACGGGTGACGGTACGGGTGGCGGCGCTGGTGGCATTCTTCACTACGCGACCGGTGGTCGACGTGCGGCTCTTGGTCTTCTTGCCCGTCACCTTGTCGCTCACCCATGTGCCCAAGATGGTGGCCAACGTGCCGGTGATGGCCGTGAGGATGGCCTTCCACACCTTCGACAGGAAGCCGGGCTTCTTCTTCTCCGTTTTCTGAGCCTTCTGTGACTTCTCGTCTTCCTCGGCGGCGGCACTCTCTTCGCTCTCGCGCATCAGCACCTCATAGGCGCTCTCGCGGTCCACCATCGTGTCATACTTGCCAAAGATGCGGCTCTGCTTGATGATGTCCAGCCGCTGCCCCTCGGTGACGGCGCCAATCTGGCTGAGCGGGAAGAGAATCTTGGCACGCTGCACCACGCTGGGAGCGCCCTTGGCATCGAGGAAGCTGACGAGGGCCTCGCCTGTCTCCAACTGCATGATGGCCTCGTCGGTCTTGAAGGCCGGATTGGCGCGGAACGTGTCGGCGGCGGTCTTCACAGCCTTCTGGTCCTTTGGCGTATAGGCGCGCAGGGCGTGCTGCACACGGTTGCCCAGCTGTCCGAGGATGTTCTCGGGAATGTCGCTCGGGCTCTGCGTGATGAAATAGATGCCCACGCCCTTCGAGCGGATGAGACGGATGACCTGCTCTATCTTGTCGAGCAGCGCCTTCGAGGTGCCGTCGAAGAGCATGTGTGCCTCGTCGAAGAAGAAGACGAGCTTCGGCAGTTCCAGATCGCCCACCTCGGGCAGCTTCGAGTAGAGCTCGCTCATCAGCCACAGCAGGAAGGTGGAGTAGAGTTTGGGCTGCATCATCAGCTTGTCGGCAGCCAGGACGCTCATCACGCCCTTGCCCTGCTCGGTCTGCATCAGGTCGTAGATGTCGAAGGCCGGCTCGCCGAAGAAATCGTTGGCGCCCTGCGCCTCCAACTGCAGCAGCGCACGCTGGATGGCGCCCACGGTCTGAGCCGAGATGTTGCCGTATTTCGAAGTGTATTCTTTAGCGTGCTTTGACACATAGTCGAGCATGGAGCGCAGGTCCTTGAGGTCAAGGATGAGCAGCCCGCGGTCGTCGGCTATGCGGAAGGCAATGTTCAGCACGCCGTCCTGCGTCTCGTTCAGGCTCAGGAGTCGGCTCAGCAGCTGCGGCCCCATCTGGCTGACGGTGGCGCGCATGGGGTGTCCCTGCTCGCCGAAGACGTCGTAGAAACGCACAGGGCATGACTGGAACTGCGGATTCTCCAACCCGAATTCCGGCAAGCGCTTCTCTATGAAGCCGCTCATCTTTCCCGTCTGCGAGATACCGCTGAGGTCGCCCTTCATGTCGGCCATAAAGCAGGGCACGCCTGCCTGGCAGAATGATTCGGCCATCACCTGCAACGTCACCGTCTTTCCTGTACCCGTGGCACCCGCTATCAAACCGTGGCGGTTGGCCATCTTACCTATCACACTCAGCGCGCCGTCAGCGCAGTGGGCAATGTAGAGCCCGTGTTCTTTGTCGTACATACGCTTCTTTTTGTCATAAAACTCTTGCAAAGATAGTAATTTCCCATTAAACAGCAAATAAAATCGAGTAAAAGTTTAAAAAATATCAGCTGAGCGGATGAAACGACCCCCCTTAGCCCCTTCGGGGCTTTTTGCCGCTCCTTGCCCGCCGCGTAGTTCAATGCGCAGCCGTCCCTCCGGGACTTTTTGCCGCTCCTTGCCCGCCGCGTAGTTCAATGCGCAGCCATCCTCGGGGCTTTTTGTCGCTCCTTGCCCGCCGCGTAGCTCAATGCGCAGCCATCCCTCCGGGGCTTTTTGCCGCTCCTTGCCCGCCGCGTAGTTCAATGCGCAGCCATCCCCTCCCTTCAAGGGGAGGGGTTAGGGGTGGGGTCTGTAATATCAGTAATATTCTGTCAGCGAAGAACGGGGCCGAGGAAGTATCAGCGAAGAGTGAGGGCGAAGAGTGGGCTGCAAAGAAATGGCAGCAAAGAAATGGCAGCAAGAAGTGGCAGCAAGAAGTGGCAGCAAAGAACATTACTGACATTACAGACCCCACCCCTAACCCCTCCCCTTGAAGGGAGGGGAGGGCCTCACGGAGTCCCTGCGGCGGGCAAGGAGCAGCCCTCCCTCCCCTTGAAGGGATGGCGAGGCCTATGCGTCGGCAAAGAGCTTGCCGTCGCTGAGGGTGACCTGAAGCACGGTGTACTCGCTGTGGAAATCGTTTTGCAGGCGGTCGAGATAGCGGGCGCACTCCCATTTGCACATCGACAGGTCGTGGAGCAGATAGTTGCCGCAGGTCTCAGGCGTGGTGGCAGGCACCTCGGTCTGCTCGAGAATCCACTGCAGGCACCTGACGGTGAGCTGGCGCATGTCCTCAGCGGTGTAGCTGCCCGTCATGATGATGTACATGCCCGTGAGGCAGCCCATGGGACCTACGTACACCACGTCGCCCTTCACCTCGCTGTTGCGAAACCACGTGGCCATCAGGTGCTCGATGCTGTGAATGGCGGCGGGTGCCACGGCGGGCTCTTTGTTGGGCTCGGTAATGCGCAGGTCAAAGGTGGTGAAACCCTTGTCTTCGCGTGACACGTAGATGCCGGGCTTCAGGTGCGTGTGGTCGATGGTAAAACTCTTGATGACTTCCATTTTTCTTTCTGCTTTGTGTATTTATTAGATGAATCGTGGGGCAAAATTACAAATAATTGCGAGTAACACAAAATAAACTTGTTCTTTTTTTGGCCATTTCATCGGAAAAATGTATCTTTGCAGTATCTAATACAATCACCACGATTTGTAAAATCTAAAATAAACTATGATGAACTAAATGAAACGTTTGATTCTCACCGCCATCCTTCTTGTTGTTTGCGGCGTGTGTGTCGATGCCCAGACCCTGCGCGGCACTGTGACTGATGCCATTAGCGGCGAAACGCTCATCGGCGCTACCGTGAAAATTGCAGAGCTTGACGGCAAGGCCGCTGTGACTGACATTGACGGCAACTACCGTATCGACGTCGGGCAGTCGGGCCGTTACACGATTGAGACCAGCTATGTGGGCTACGAGCCCAGCGTGATGAAGGAGGTGCTCATTGCCGGCGCCAAGGAGGTGGTGATCGACTTGGCCTTGCAGGAGAACAATCAGGACCTGGGCGAGGTGATTGTTCGTCCGCGTGTGAACAAATCGTCCACGGTCAATACGTTGGCGCTTGTCGGCGGTATGATGCTGTCGATGGAAGAGGCCAGCCGTTATGCCGGCGGCTATAACGACCCGGCACGACTGGTGACGGCCTTCGCCGGTGTGGCCGGACAGGGCGACGGCAATGGCATATCGGTGCACGGCAACGCTCCGCAGTTTATGCAGTACCGACTGGAGGGCGTTGAAATCTTCACACCCAACCACTTCTCCGGCCTCTATGATGCCGGCTTTGGCATGGTGAGCGCGCTGAACTCGAATGTCATCACCAACAGCGACTTCTTCGTGTCTACTTTCAACGCCAACTACAACAATGCGCTGAGCGGCGTCTTCGACGTGAAGATGCGTCCCGGCAACAACGAGAAATACGAGAACGGCGTGCAGGTGGGCAGCGTAGGCATAGAGTGGACCAGCGAGGGCCCGCTGTCGAAGAAGACCAACGCCAGCTACATCCTCAACTATCGCTTCGGCTTCACCACCGTGGCCCGTGAGTTGGGACTTATCGAAACCCAAGGCTCGCAGTATGACTTCCAGGACCTCTCGTTCAAACTCAATTTCCCCACGAAGCACTCGGGCACCTTCTCCGTCTTTGCCCTCGGATTCATTGACAAGTCGTGGGACGTGGAGCTTGACCTCGACGACATCCACTCCATCTACGATGCCACCGACCAGACAGGCCACCTCTATAACGTTGCCGCTGGCGTGTCGCACAAAATTCACTTCGACAACAAGTGGACGTGGCGCACCACCGTGGCCTACAACATGCAGCACAACAAGGTCGATTTGGAATACTGGAGCCTGAACCTCGACGCCAGTCACAAGCCCATAGGCTTTGAAGGCAAGAACTATCCCTTCAGCTATCTGAAGCAGAACGAAGACCGCGTGGTCATCAACACCGAGCTGTCGCGCCAGGTCACACCGCGATGGCTGACACAGTTTGGCGGCGAATACTCGCACCGCTTCTTCGACCTGAGCTATCGCACCGCCGACAACGTCTACGACCCTGTGCCCGCCACGCCCTACTACGCCACGAAGGACGACACGGGACTGGCCTCCTTCTTCTGGTCAAACCTATGGAAGCCCGCTGAGGGCTGGAGCATGAACCTTGGCCTGGCAGGCAGCTATTTCCTGCTCTCGAAGGATGCCAGCATAGAGCCTCGCGTCAGCGTGAAATGGGAGCCCGACACCCGCAACTCTTTCTCCGTGGGCTATGGCCTCCACTCCATGATCGAGAAGCTCGATGCCTACTTCCTGCGCGATGCTGCCGGCAACCT
This sequence comes from Prevotella sp., assembly GCA_016285055.1. Taxonomy (GTDB): domain Bacteria; phylum Bacteroidota; class Bacteroidia; order Bacteroidales; family Bacteroidaceae; genus Prevotella. The sequence continues at coordinate 6,712 of JAEEPZ010000080.1, read as the reverse complement.
CGCCAACAAAGACCTCGGCCTCTCAAAGGCTCACCACGTGCTGGCCACCTACACCCATAAGTGGACCGACAACCTCGTGATGCGCCTCAATGCCTACTACCAGTATGGCTTCGACACCCCCGTAGGCATCAACGGCAGCACCTACTGCACCGTCAACCGCCTGTTCAACTATGTCGACGAGCCGCTGGTGAACAAGGGCAACACCCGCAACTACGGTGCCGACATCACCCTCGAGCAATACATGAGCCACGGCTTCTACGGACAGGTGAACGGCTCGCTCTTCAAGGCCGAATACCGTGGACTCGACAAGAAATGGCGCAACCAGATGTTCGACCGCGGCTACATGGTGAAGTTGCTGGGCGGAAAGGAGTGGATGCTGGGCAAGCGTAAGCAGAACGTGTTCAACGTCAGCGTCAAGTACACCCTGCAGGGCGGCTTGCGCCACACGCCCATCGACCTCAACGCCATGCGGGCCAATGTGGCTGCAGGCATCATCGACCCCAATCCCATCTACAAGGACGACGAGGCCATGACCTTGCAGTATGATCCCACCAGCATCGTCGACCTCACCGTCAGCTATAAGATTAACGGTCGCAAGCTGAGCCACACCATCGCCTTCGAGGGCCTCAACATCCTGCAGAACGAGACACCCTATGCCCAGCGTTACGACCTCACCACCGGCGAGCTGCGCTATGACAAGAGCGGCATCTCGCTGCCCAATCTCTACTACCGCATAGACTTCTAACCCCCGAACCGTGCCTTGCATGCGCTCTTCTTGCGTCCCTTCGACAATATGAAAAAGACTCTATCACTATTATTATGTCTGCTGGCCCTGCCGCTGCTGCTGGGTGCGCAGGAGAACGAATTTGTGAAAGGTGCCGACGTGAGCGGCCTGCCGCGGCAGGAGCAGCGTGGCGTGACGTTCCACGATCGCGACGGCCACGAGCGCGAGTGCCTGGAGCTGTTGAAGAACGACTACCAGATGTCGGCCATCCGTCTGCGGGTGTGGGTGGAGCCTACGCGCGATGGCTCGTGCGACAAGCACCAGCTGTTGGCCATGGCTCTGCGTGCGAAGGCGCTGGGCATGGACGTGATGGTGGACTTCCACTACAGCGACTGGTGGGCCGACCCGGGCAAGCAGCCCATACCCAGGGCGTGGGCCGGCCACAGCTATGAGCAGATGAAGGAAGACCTGCGCCAGCACACCATCGACGTGCTGACGCTGCTGAAAGAGAATGGCGTGGCGCCGCGCTGGGTGCAGGTGGGCAACGAGACCAGCAACGGCATGCTGTGGACGGTGAAGACCAACGAACACGGCTGGGAGTTGAAGGATGAGAATGGCAAGACGACCATCACCGAGAGCATGGGGCACATCAGGACAGAGCCGGAGCATTATGCCGGCTTCATCCGCACCGGCTACGATGCCGTGAAGGAGGTCTTCCCTCTGGCCATCGTCATCGTGCATTTGGACAACGGCCATAAGCCCGAGCTCTACGACTGGAACCTCGGCACGCTACTGAAATATGGCGGCAAGTTCGACATGATCGGCATGTCGCTCTATCCTTATTGGGCGCGTCAGGGTCATCCCGAGCTGCAGGCCGACCAGGTCATCAGCGACTGCATTGCCAACATCCGCCGCGTCAGCGAGAAGTTCGGCTGCGACGTGATGATAGTGGAGACGGGCTTTGAGGTGAACGAGCAGCAGCCGGCGGTGATGGACGAGGGCCGGCGGCAGCTGTCGCGCATCATCCGCGAGGCTCGCACCAACACCGGCGGCCATTGCCGCGGCGTCTTCTACTGGGAGCCGCAGACCCTGCCCGGAGGCTACAAGCTGGGCGCCTTCGGCAGCAACGCAGGCCCCACAGCCATCATGGAGGCCTTCGTGGAGTGATAAGCAGGTTAGGGCCTTTAACTCCTTTAACTCCTTTAGTTATTCGTTCAATAATTGTAGGATTTTCTTCACATCCTCTTCCCGTTCTTTGGGGATGATGCCAGCCTTGGTGAATTGGTTGAAGTCATCAAGGAATGAGTCTTTGAATTCATTTTTGTATTTGCGGTAAAGCGGTTCCGCATCAGCCATTTTCCCTTGGAGAAGAAGAGCAGCAGCAAGATTAGTGTTGAACATAGATTGCGCCGGCAAAAACGAAATGGCTTTTTTGGCATATTCTTCGGCTTCAGCGTATTTCTTTACCATGATGGCCGTATAAGCGGTGTTATTGTAAGTTTCGGCAATGTTTTGCTTTTGTTCCTCGCTCGTTATTGGCATTTGCTGCACAAGATGGCATAAATCGGCCAGATGCGGATAGGCTTCACTGTATTTGTTCTCTTTTAGCTCACAATAGGAAAGGTATTGCAGCGTTGAAAAATAAAGAGGCTTTACCATCTCGGGGTATGCATTCTCTTCATAGAGTGGCTTGCAAATGTTATAGGCTTCATCAAACAGGGCATAACTCTTGATAATGTTTTCGTGTGACAAGTAGAAAGATCCGACAAAGAGTAGTGAACCGGCAAGCCCGATCTGCTGTTTGCGGTTGTCTTTTGCTTCCATTCTCTGATATGCCAGTCCTTCCTCGTATGCTTCGAAACTTTTCGCTGTCCTGCCAGTCCTGCTGTAAAGCACTCCAAGATTGTTGTATATTTGGCACATGCTTATATTGCGGTTCATGTTAGATTCTTTTTGTAACACCTTTTCATTCTCGATGGCCTCCTTCAGCAAATCTTCCGCTTTGCCGTACTCGTTGTTTTCCATGTACAGTACAGCCAGATTGGTCAGGTTGGACGACAGCGACTCTCTCCGTAATACGGGGTATTGCCGATTAAGAGCCAAGGCTTCTTCAAGCAGCGCCTTACTGTCTTCCTTTTTCCCCATCTCCATGTAAATAGCGCCCAAGCCGTTTAAAGAACCGGCAAATTCAGAAAAGACGGCAGGCTCTTTTTGTGCGTATGGCCGCATCAGGGTAATAGCTTCTGACAGATATTCGATGGCGTGTGACATGTCCCCTTTATCCCTATAATGGAATCCGTATGCTAATAATGCATGGAACAGGTTGCTGATATTGGCATCTGGATTCTTTGCGTAAAGCTCTGAAAATATGCCCTTTGCTTCATTAAAATATTTTTCAGCGTTTGCTGGGTCGCCTAGATTGGAATAGACATTTCCCAAGGTAATAAGCGTCTGTCCAAGATTTTGCTCAAAAGCCACGTTCCCTTTTCCCGCTTCCTTTCTTTGCAGCTTTTCTGCCTCCAACAAGGACTTCAGGGCCTTGTCGTGTAGTGATTGGCTTTCATTCAAGATGCCATAGGCATTCAGCACTTGGCAATATTCTTTGATGTATAAGACTTCTCCTGTTTCTGACAATTTCTTGAATATGGCTTGGGCTTCCTCCATTAGTTTCCCTGCTTCTTCCGTTTTGTGAGTCTGCATGTAGTTCGTTGCCAAATTGCTAATTGTTCTGGCATAACTGGAAATAAGATATGGATACTTCTCCATCAATTGCCGTTGAATGCTCAATGCTTTCAAACTGGCTATCTCAGCCTCTTTGTGTCTGTTGGTGTGTAGGCAGATGATGCTATATGTATTATATGCTACACTCCTTCCGATCATGTGCCTTTCATCTTCGTCACCTTTCAAGTCATTTGCTTGAATGAGTTTTTGGCAATATATTTCAGCTTGTTCGTACTGTTGTTGCTTAAGACAAAAATTGACATAATTATAGATCTCCTCGGTAGTATTCACCCTGTCTGCCCAGCCTTTTAATAATTCTCCGGCCTTTTGCCATTCGTTGTTTACTTTGTATGCCTCAATCTGGGCTTTGAGGCTCTCAATGGCTTCGAGGCTGTCCTGTGTGGCTTTCGCCTTGGCTTGTTCGCCAACCGATATGAGCTGATCGGCTTGCTGACTGGTCGTGATGGCTTTGGAGAGTTTCTCCAAGTAGTGGCCCTGCTCGAAAAGCATGATGGCCTTTTCCACTTCGCCTTGGTTGAACAGCTCGACTGCCTGCTGAGCCAGCGTGTCGATTTCGCTCTCGTCAATACGGGCAAAAAGATCGGCATACTCACTGATATTCTTGTTCAGCCGGCCTAACTCATCATAAGCCTTTTCAAGGGTAGCCTCATACTCAGCCTCCTTGATCTTGCTGGCATTTAATTGGGCCTCCAGCTCTGTCTTCAGCTTGTCGTATTTCATTCTGGCCTCGCGCCTGCCGATGGCGATGAGTTTTTCCTTCTGCTTCTCGAACTCATCGGCGTTGCAGAGTATCAGCCTCAGTGGCTCCTTGCGGATGCTCCACTCATCAACAGCCTGCTGGTTGAACACCATCATCTCACGTTTCTTCACCGTCACTTGTCCGATGCGGTCGCCCATTTGCTTTCCTGTCAAGGTCAATACAAAATTCCCGTTCTCTGCACTGACGGTTGATCGTCGGTTGGCGTCATAAGAGATGGTGACGTTGCCTAATGGCGTTCTGGCATTCTTTCCATTATACTGATAGGCCACACCCTGCTGCGTCTGGGCTGACGCAATGAGGGATGTCATTACAACAAATAGTAGAATAGTGTATTTCTTCAGTTTATTCTTCATTTCTTTTCACAGTATGACGGAGATTACTCACAAAGTTTGTCTATTCGCTATAATTGTGTGACAGGAATCCGTTCTTGGGTCATCATGTATGTTTAACTATTCCCACACCGACAGTTTTGTTCTTTATACGGATTGCAAAGACTAATCCTTTGTTTATTGGAACAAAATTGTTTAAAACAGCCTTTACAGGAATGTAGGCATTAGGACTAATGTGATTGATTCCATTGGGCAGTACAAGCTTTCCTGCCACTTCAGCCGTTCTAATGCAGAATGTCAATGGTTGGTCGCTTGTTGTTTCGAAGCCGCTGTTTCTTACCTTCATATCGGAAAAGAAAAGGCAATCGCAATATAATGTATTACTTTCTGAAATAGAAGATGGTTGAGACACCACCTGCCCAATGGAAACGTCCGATTTGTCCAATCCTCTGAGCGTTAACCCAATTGTATCTCCGGGATGTGCCACGTCTATCAATTTTCTATATTTCTCAAGCCTTGTACATACTGTGGATATGTTCTTCCCAAATCCTATCACTGACAGACTGTCGCCAACTCTTAGCGTCCCACTTTCCACCATTCCTGTCACAACAAGTCCTCTGCCTGTGATGAAGAATGTCTCTTGAACGGCTAAGAGAAAAGGCTGGCTTGCACTCCCCATATTGCCTTTCTTTACCAATGACGTAAACTCTTCTTTGCTATACGCCAGTTCCATCCTTGGCAACGAAGGTTTCTTGTCGATTTTCAGCCAATGGCCAATGTCTTTGATGAGTTTGGCTATTTCTTCATTTGATTGTGCGTTTACTTGCTGCTTTTTGGGGAACATGAAAACAAACCAACTAATCAGCTCTGTGCCATCAATGTTTACGAAAACGATTCTTTTGTTACGTTCCTGAGCATAGTTCAATTCTCTGATTGTCCAATCGTTCTCATAGTTTTGAATTGACTTGTGTGACTTGGAATACATGAAGAGGATGATTTCTGCTTCATCAATTGCCCTTATTATTACGCTGACGAACTGAGCATTACTTTCAATCCCGCTAATGTCCATCCAACATTCAACATTCAATTCCTTTTGAATCCTGTTGACAACAGATAGAATCTTCTCTTTGTCTTTGCGCTTATATGATACAAATATCTTGGCCATGGACTATTGCTCTTAAAAATATTTCTTCTTTATGCTTTCATCACCTCACTACCCGTTCTTCGATGAGTATCACATCATCGGGCTCCCATGAATCTTGTGTAGTTCAAGGGTGTCGGCCATAGGGTTAAACCATCGCGTTTCAGGGTTGGCGCCATGCGTTGTGCCTTCGACGCTGAAGAAGTGTCTCTGCTATGTACGCTCTGTAGCGGTGTGACTACTTGTCGTCTTTGACGTTGTCTATCTGCTGGTTGATGCAGGTGCTGAACTGCAGCGGGTGCTTGATGTAGTCGTAGCGGTTGGTGGCCTCGCCTGTTGTCACATAGACGCTGCCGTAGCCGAAGAGGCGGCCTGTGATGGACTGCTCGATGCGGATGCCCTCGCACTTGCGCAGCAGCAGCTCAAACGACGTGCGCTTGACAATGCCTTTCTTGAAGATGAGGCGCCTGGTGGTGAGCACATACTGCTTGCCACCGTCGATGGTGACTGCCCAGAGGAAGACGGCGAGCCACACGGCCAGCACAAGGATGAGGCGCAGCAGGAAGCTCCAGCTGCTGATGAAAAAGAGACCGATGGCCAGTAAGGCAATGACGCATGGCCAGAAGAAGACGATGGGGTGGAACTTGGCTTCGTACACCACTTTCTCGCCCTGCATGAGGTTTTTCTGTATGTATCCCATAATAAATAATGTGTAATGGTGGCGTTCTGATAAAGGTGTTGCAAAAATAGCAATTATTCTTTGAACGTCCAAATAAAAAGCGTGGAATCTTGGCTCGCCTGAAGAAAAAACCGACCTGTGCGGTTGCCTTGCTGGGGAGAACGGCAGGGGAAGCCCTTAAAAAATGAAGGGAGGCTTTTCAGCTACCGTTCTACGGCCCTCAAAAAAGTCCGAAGCCTTCGGACTGTTTGTCCGAAGGCCTCGGACGGTCTGTCCGAAGGCTTCGGACGACTCGTCCGAAGGCTCCGGACAAAAATCAACTCGCAGGAATTGCTAC
>JAEEPZ010000204.1 GCA_016285055.1 Prevotella sp. | reverse complement strand
CGCCGACAAGTTCGAAGTCAGCGCTGACGGTACGAAGATTACCGTTACCATTCCTATGGACGGCAAGAGCGGCAAGCCCAAGTTCAACCTGGCCAACGGCACCTTCGTCGAAGGTCCTGAGCTCAGCATCAACGAAGCTGTATTCTGCTACTTCACCGAGCTGCCCGCCGAGGACGCTGAGATGAAGGCCGGCGACTCGTTCACACTGCCTGTGGCCAATGGCGACAAGCTCACCGGTGTACAAATCAATGGCACCGACTGCCAGTATGTACTGACCAGCGGCAGCCAGCTCATCGTCGGTATCCCCGGCAATGCCGGAAAGGGCGCCAAGGTACGGCTCATCTCTTCGAACGGCGAGATTACCTATACCTTCGACTTCATCCCCAACACCGAGACAACCACCGTTCTGTGGTCGGGTCTTGCCGACCTCAAGAACTGGAGTTTCAACTGGGAGATTGGTAAGGGCACCAACGGCGACAACAACCCCAACATGTTCAAGGATATGAACCTGCAGGAGGGCGACGTCATCCGCGTCTATCTCACGCCTGTCGATGGCTGGTGGATGGTCAAGTTCTACGATGGCCACTGGGCAGAGCATCTCGAGGCCGGTGTAGCCGCTGGCATTGGCAGCACCTGCGAAATCAGCCCCAACAACTACAACCTCGACGAGCACGGCGGCTGCATCGAGTTCACCGCTACTGCTACGATGGTCGAACAGCTCACCACGCTCACCGACTGGGGCATGTGCTGGATCATGATGGGACAGGCCGTCATCACCAAGATTGCCGTCACCCACTACATCTCTGCCGAAACCGTTGTCTGGGAAGGCGAGGCCGTTGCCGACAACTGGGGCAACCAGCCCTACATCCTCAGCGACGGTGGTACCGAGCTGCTGGCAGCAGGCATGAAGGTCGGTTCGCTCATCCGTTGCTATCTGACAACGTTGGAAGCCACTTGGAACTGCCAGATTGTCGACGGCCACTGGACCCCCAACACTGCGTTCCCGGGTTGCGACTTCAACGATGGCAACTGGGATCTGACAGAGCATAAGGGAGCCATCGAACTCCAAGTCACAGAGTATGTTTATGAGCACATCACGACTGCTGGCGGATGGGGCGGCTCGTTCCTCCTCAACGGCGACAACGTGATCTGTACCAAAGTAACTATTGAATAACCAATCACGATTCATATTATGAAACTGAAGAATATTATCAATACATTGTCTCTTGCAGCTGTAGCACTCGTTGCTACAGCCTGCCAGGACACCGATGCACAAATAGACATCACGCCTGTTGATGCACCGCAGCTCGTCGAAGCCCGTCTGACTGCCGAGAAGCCCATCTACTTCGGACAGACTACCATTAAGGTGACCTTCGACAAGAATATCGGCTTCGCTTCCAAGAACGCCAGCAAAATCACCGTCAACGGCGAACCTGCCGACCGAGCACTCGTCATCGGCGTCTCCAAGGAACTTACCATCACCAAGACGCTCGAATTCTGCAACACCATCGACGTGCACATACCCGCAGGACTCGTCGTCGGACCGCAGCACCTGACCTACGATCAGGACATCAACGTCACCTTCCAGACCTCCGACCTGCCCGACAACGACGCCATGGCTATGACGCGGACCTTAGGATGGGGATGGAACCTCGGCAACCACTTCGACACCAGCAACACCCAGTGGGGCTATTGGGACGGAGCAACGCCCAGCGATGCACTGTTCTTCAAACTCATGTTCAACGGTGCCAAGACCGTGCGTATTCCTGCCACATGGACCAACCACATGGGCGACGGCAACATCATCTCAGCCGACTACCTCAACGAGGTACAGGGTGTCGTCGACCTGGCACTGCACAATGGTCTGAACGTCATCCTCAACACCCACCACGACTCCTTCGAGACCGACCTGGGCAATGCGGCCAGCAATCCCGAGGCCTATGCCGCCGACTCTGCCCTCATCGTGACACTCTGGAAGCAGGTGGCCACCCATTTTGCCGGCTATCCCGATCAGCTCATCTTCGAGACCTTCAACGAGATCCATGCCGGCGACAACTGGAGCGGAGGCTCTGATGCAGAATACGACCTGCTCAACAAGTGGAACCAGTGGGCTGTCGACGCCATCCGTTCAGTGGCTGGCAACGAGTACCGCTGGATTGGTGTTGCTGGCTACGCTGCCAACATCGACCTCACCATCGACCACCTCGTACTGCCCACCGATCCCTCCAACCGCATCATGGTCGGTGCACACTGCTACGACCCCTACAACTTCACGCTGCAGCCCTACACCGAAGACGGCTCGGCCATCTACGGACCCCAGTGGGGACACAGCAAGGACGGCGAGGGTGCCGAGGAGCTGTACATCATCAACCAGTTCGCCAAGCTGCGTGCCAAGTACATCGACAACAACATCCCCTGCTACCTCGGTGAGTATGGCTGCGTTTGGAAGAACAGCGACTACGAGAACGCCTATCGTGCCTACTACCTCGAGTTCGTCTGCCGCGCTGCCCATCTGGTCGGTCTGCCCATGTTCGTTTGGGACAACAACGCCAAGAATTCCGGTAACGAGGCCAACGGCTACGTCGACCACGAGACCGGCGAATGGCTCAACGACAGCCAGACCATGGTACCCCTCATGATCAAGGCCTGCACCGACGACAACAGTGCATACACCCTGCAGACCGTTTGGGACAAGTCACCCCTGTAACACCTTCGTATGAAACATCTGCTTACTATTACTGCTGCAGCCATCCTCGTGATGAGCTGCAGCAGTAAATCTCAAAAGGCCGACGACCCGTTGGCCGACAGCGGGCGCACACAGCGCACCGAGAATCTGCTGGCCAACCTTAAGGCATGGGGCGACAGCACCGTCTACCTCTTCGGACAGCACGACGCCACCGTCTATGGCATTGGTTGGGAGGCCGACTACGCCAACGACTCCACCATCCATCAGCGCAGCGACGTCAAGAGCGTCTGCGGCGACCACCCTGCCCTGCTCAGCTTCGACCTCGGTCACCTCGAGCTCGGCGACAGCCTCAACCTCGACGGCGTGCCCTTCCAGCGCATCCGCCAGGAAGCCATCGCCCACTTTGGCCGCGGCGGCATGGTCACCCTCTCGTGGCACCTCAACAATCCCCTCAGTGGCGGCACCTCGTGGGTCGCCGACTCCCTCAGGGACGTTGAGACGCGCACCGTGGCCTCCGTCCTCGAAGGCGGCGAGAAGCACGAGCTGTTCCTCACGTGGGTCGACCGCGTGGCCCAGTTCCTCAACTCCCTCGAGACACCCTACGGCGTCCGCGTTCCCGTCCTGTTCCGCCCTTGGCACGAACACACCGGTTCCTGGTTCTGGTGGGGACAAGACCACTGCACCGCTGAACAGTATAAAGCCCTGTGGCACATGACCGTCGACCGGCTGCGTCAGCAGGGCGTCACCAATGCCCTCTACGCCTACTCACCAGGCACCGAGAGCGATGGCGATGAAGCAAAGTATCTCGAGCGCTATCCCGGCGACGACTACATCGACCTCTTGGGACTCGACTGCTACTGCTGGGCACCCGATGCCGACACCACGCAGGTGGCCCGCTATGCCGCCACGCTCGACAAGAACCTACAGATGGTTTGCGCCATTGCCCGACAGCACCACAAGGCTGCCGCACTCACCGAGACCGGCTACGAATGTCTGAAGACCCCCGACTGGTGGACCCACGCCCTGGCACCCGTCCTCGAGCGTCACCCCATCAGCTACGTCCTCGTATGGCGCAATGCCCACAACCGGCCCAACCACTTCTTCGCGCCCTACCCCGGCCAGCTGTCAGCGTCCGACTTCGTCCGTTTCTACAACGACCCCCGCACGCTCTTCCTCGCCGACCTCAACGGCCTCTATCTGAAACACTAAACCCAAAAGTCGGACTGACCTCACGCCAGCCCGACTATTCTTTATTTTTTATTTCTTATTTTTTATTTAGGTTGCCTCGCAACCGCCTTTATTTTTTATTTAGAAAATCGATTCGTCGTCGATTTTGTATCATGGGTCCCCGTGATCTTCTTGTCCGTCTTGTGCCATAAAAAGGGAGCCCGTGAGGGCTCCCGAAGTTATTGTATGTATCATGGGGACATTCCCCCGTGATACAGGCAGTTAATCTTTGCTGACGATGAAACTTCTATAACCATTAAGTGCAGAGGTC
>JAEEPZ010000079.1 GCA_016285055.1 Prevotella sp. | reverse complement strand
CAGCAAAGAACATTACTGACATTACAGACCCCACCCCTGCCCCTCCCCTTGAAGGGAGGGGATGGCTGCGCATAAATCCTTTCTGCAAAGGGTCAACTGCTATATCATTGCCCTTTTTTATTTTGCGTAAGCAACGGAGCGAGTTTCGCGGATGACGGTAATCTTCACCTGTCCGGGATAGGTCATCTCATTCTGAATCTTTGAGGCGATCTGTCCGCTGAGTGCCTCGGTCTCTGCATCGTCCATCTTGTCGGCACCGACAATGACGCGCAGCTCGCGGCCGGCCTGGATGGCGTAGGTTTTGGTGACGCCCGGATAGCTCATGGCAATGGCTTCGAGGTCGTTGAGGCGCTTGATGTAGGCCTCCACTATCTCACGGCGGGCACCGGGACGTGCACCGCTGATGGCGTCGCACACCTGCACGATGGGTGCCAGGAGCGTCTGCATCTCCATCTCGTCGTGGTGAGCACCGATGGCATTGCAGATGTCGGGCTTTTCCTTGTACATCTCAGCTATCTTGGCGCCGTAGAGTGCGTGCGGCATCTCGCTCTCCTCGTCGGGCACCTTGCCGATGTCGTGCAGCAGTCCGGCGCGCTTGGCTTTCTTCGGGTTCAGGCCCAGCTCAGCGGCCATGACGGCGCAGAGGTTGGCGGTCTCACGGGCATGCTGCAAGAGGTTCTGTCCGTAGCTGCTGCGGTATTTCATCTTGCCGATGATGCGGATGAGCTCAGGATGCAGACCGTGGATGCCGAGGTCGATGGCGGTGCGCTTGCCCGTCTCGATGATTTCGTTGTCGAGTTGCTTCTTCACCTTCGTCACCACCTCCTCGATGCGTGCGGGGTGGATGCGTCCGTCGGCAACGAGCTGATGCAGAGCCAGGCGGCAGGTCTCGCGGCGCACAGGGTCAAAGCCGCTGATGACGATGGCCTCGGGGGTGTCGTCGACGACGATTTCCACACCGCAGGCAGCCTCCAGGGCACGGATGTTGCGGCCCTCGCGGCCTATGACGCGGCCTTTCACGTCGTCGTTGTCGATGTGGAACACCGAGACGCTGTTTTCCACAGCTGTTTCAGTGGCTACACGCTGGATGGTCTGAATGACAATCTTCTTAGCCTGAGCATTGGCATTGAGCTTGGCCTCGTCCATGATCTCGTTGATGTAAGAGGCGGCGGCAGTCTTTGCTTCGTCCTTGAGGCTCTCTACCAGGCGGTTGCGTGCTTCCTCAGCGCTCAGACCGGAGAGCTCCTCCAGCTTCTCACGCTCCTTCTGCTGCATCTTGCCCAGTTCTTCCTGCTTGAGGGCCAGTGCTTTCTTCTCGTTCTCAATGCGGTTCTGCTGGTTGTCGAGCTCGTTCTTGCGGCGTCCCAGCTCTTCCTGCTTCTGATTGAGCGACATCTCGCGCTGCTTCAGCTTGTTCTCACTCTGCTGGATGTGCTGGTTGCGCTGTTGCACCTCCTTTTCCAGCTCGCTCTTCTTGTTGAGGAATTTCTCCTTCACTTCGAGCAGTTTCTTTTCCTTGATGACCTCTGCCTCTTTGTCGGCAGCGTCAATCATCTCGTTGTACTTCCCCTTGATGACTTTGAGGAAGAGCAGGTATCCGCCCACCGCTCCGATGATAAGGGCAGCGGCGGCAATGATAATCGATAAAATGATACTCATAAAAACATATATTGGTGTTAATATTCTCTCGTCGTTCTGCTGAATGTCGCAAGGGTAGGGGAGCGGCTCACTTCATGGCCTCCTCTATTTCAGAAGTCAGCTGACGGAGAATATTATCGTATGGGGCCGTGTCGTTCTTGCCAAGTTCTTTCTCATACCTCAGCGCTATTTCGATGAGTGTCATCAGCGCGATGGTATGGTCGCTCTTGCGCCCTTTGTAGACCTGTGCGTAGGCCCCGTAGCGCTCTGAGATGAGCTTGGCAGCTGCACGATAGTACTGCTCATCCTCGCGGTTGTGCAGCACCATTGCAATGTCTTCATCATAGACGTGCAACCTTATATTGAGTTTCTCTTTGCTTTCTTCTGCCATTGCGTTTTGCTTTCGGGCTTTTTATCCCTACTTCTCGTCGCTGAGCATGGTGATACATTTGTTCACGTTGCGAATGAGGGCAGCCACCCTTTCCTTGGCACCTTCCAAGTCGCCGTCGGTGATTTCCAACATGCGTGCCATTTTCAGCGACTGGTAGTCATGTTCCTGCTGAGCCAGCTTTGCTTTCAGCTGATCGATGATTTGCTCATTCTCGTCCACTATGGCGTAAAGCTCCTGATTCTCTTGCTTCAGTTCCTGAAAGCGTAGAATCATTTGCCTGACCCTAGTCTGGAAAACGGTTAAATCTTTCTCGTTCTGGTTCATGGCTACTGTTTTTATCCTACAAAGGTAGGCATTTTATGTGGAAAGCAGAAGGTTGAAGGTTGAAAGTTTTCAAGCCTTAACACGTTTTAACGGCAAAGGCGTGATTTTTCCTTTTTTTAATTCAACAATCACCCTCACCCTTCATCCTTTTTCGGCTTTCAGTCTTCATCCTTTCGCCTTCGGCTCTTTCTTGGCCAGCATAACGACACGATAGACGAAGTCGGTGCTCCACTTTTCCGAGAAGTTCAGGCGCTTGTTATATTCTCGTAACGCCACAACGGTTTTGATGACGCCGGCGTCCTTGTAGTCGTTCTTGGTGTAGATGTCGTGCACGGTTTTCTCCGTCATGCCGTAGATGGCTTTCTTGAAGAATCCAGGCATACGCAGCTTGAACTTCATCAGGTTGCCCGTCAGCATCATCATGTCCTGCACGAAGGCCTGGAACTGCACCATATAGGGCTGCACGTCCTGAATCTTCTTGCAGCGGCGGTTGATGCTCTGGTCTATCTCCTTGCAGAAGTCATCGTCCATCTCATACATGTCCTTCAGCATCTTGCGGCACTTCGCTTTCTCGCCCACGCCGAGGCGCCCCTGCTGTGTGGGCACCTTCAGCGTCACCTTGAAGGTGCGCAGGTCGGGCAGTGCGTTGAGGTTGGTGATGTGCAGGTCGGCGGCCATGACAGCCTGGAAGTAGACGCGGATGAGGGTCATGAAATCCTCCATGCCGCCTATTCTCATTTCGTTATCGGCCTTCTTACGGCCGAAGATCTTTGATAGTAATCCCATAACATGTTTAGATAATTGGCTGCAAAGGTACACATTTTTTTTTACTTTCCACGCTCTTTCTGAAAAAAAAGCACAAAAGTATGCATAAATGCCTTTTTCCGTGCTGTGGAGTGACGACCCCGTTAGCTGCGCTTGTCCGAAGATAATCCTAAGCCTACGTATTTTTGTCCGACCGCTTCGGATTTTTGTCCGAAGCTTGCGATTTTCTCGACCTGTTGCGGTTGACTTTTATCCTTGAGCTGTCCGGCTTCGTGACGTAACCATATCTAACCCCATCCGCACAGCACAAAAAAGTCCGAAGGCTTCGGACTCTCCGTCCGAAGGCTTCGGACTCTCTGTCCGAAGGCTTCGGACTCGTCGTCCGAAGGCTTCGGACAAACAGTACGAAATGTAAAGAAAGGATGATCCGCCATCAGGTGATGAAGAATGATGCTTACGGCATTGAGCGATGTCACCCTGTCGATGATTCTATGTTACTATGCATCCTCAGCTATTGAGCAGCGACGCTTCGTTCTGCGAAGAACTTTCAGGAGTTTAACTCCAAAACTTGCGAAAGTTGAATAAATGGCAGGGGGCTAATGATGCTGCGATGAAGGCTGTGTTGTGCCGCTGTGGAGGCTCTTTTTGAAAAAAATGTAAGCTGGCAAAAATGTCTTACAATGATTTAACTCCTTTTAACGTCCAGTTGGCTTTTAACTCCCCAATTATTCGTACCTTTGCAGGCGAATTGCGCAATTATATGATGAAAGGTATTGTTTTAGCAGGTGGAAGCGGGACACGCCTCTACCCAATTACTAAGGGCATCAGCAAGCAGTTGATACCCATCTTTGATAAGCCGATGATTTATTACCCCATCTCGGCACTCATGCTGGCGGGCATCCGTGAGATATTGATTATCTCTACCCCTTACGACCTGCCGGCCTTCCGTCGTCTGCTGGGCGACGGCTCCGAGCTGGGCGTGCATTTCGAATATGCCGAGCAGCCTTCACCTGATGGGCTGGCGCAGGCTTTCATCATCGGCGAGCATTTCATTGGCGATGACTGTGCCTGCCTTGTGCTGGGCGACAACATCTTCTATGGCTCAGGCTTCACGGGCCTGTTGCGACAGAGTGTTGAGAACGCTGAGAAGAACGGTCAAGCCACGGTCTTCGGCTACTATGTCAACGATCCTGAGCGTTACGGCGTGGCAGAGTTTGATGCAGAGGGCAATTGCCTGAGCATTGAGGAGAAACCCCAGCAGCCTAAGTCCAATTATGCCGTTGTGGGCCTTTATTTCTATCCCAACAGCGTGGTTGAGATAGCAAAGAACATCAAGCCCAGTGCCCGTGGCGAGTTGGAAATCACTACCGTCAATCAAGATTATCTTCGTCAGCAGAAGCTGAAAGTCTTGACGCTGCAGCGTGGCTTTGCATGGCTTGACACCGGCACGCATGACTCGCTGGCCGAAGCCTCCACGTTTATCGAGGTCATCGAGAAGCGCCAGGGCCTGAAGGTGGCCTGTCTGGAGGAGATAGCCTTCAAGCGGGGTTGGATAGACGCTGCACAGCTGGAGCGCCTGGCGAAGCCGATGCTGAAAAACGGCTATGGCCAGTATCTGATGGGGCTAGTCAAGTAAAGACTAAACATAGAGAAATACACATTATTATATTATTAAGAGTAAAAAAATGGAAGATAGCAAGAAATTGGAAACTACCGTCGATGGCGCGATTGTCGAGCCGAATGATGAGGAGTCTTCATTTAATTTGAGAACAGTCTACAGCATCTTCATCCTCAACTGGCCGTGGTTCCTGTTGTCGCTGTTCATTTTCATCTGCGGTGCTTTGATCTACCTCAGATACACTGACCCTGTCTACAGTGTCAGCATGAAGATGTACATCAATGATGAGGTCAACAACCGTCGCCCCAGCAACCAGATGTTGTCGAACATGCAGGACATGGGCTTTATCTCAAACTCTACAGGTATTGAGAACGAGGTGGAAATCCTGCAGACGCGCCGTCTGGCTGAGGAAGCTGTGAAAGACTTGAAGATTTACACAGAGTATTACAGCAATGGTCGCTTGAAGCGTTGTCTTGTCTACAAGTACCAGCCCATGAATGTCGATCTCGACGAGGAGTCACTTGAGGAACTTGACAAAGCCGCTCCTTTCGGCTTTTCATTCGTTGTGACGCGCAACAACAACAAATATGATGTGGAAAGCGAAAACTGCCTGCCTTTCAAAGGGTCGTTCACCAATATGCCTGACTCGATTGAGACACCCTACGGCATCCTTATCTTTACCACCAATGTGATAGAGGGCGTGCAGCCGATGGCCAACGGCCAGAAGCTTTTTGTCACCATCACACCGCCAAAGATCATGGCAGCCCGCTATGCGAAGTCGCTATCGGCCGATCCTACTTCGAAGATGACTTCCATTGCCCTGATTACCCTCAATGATAAAAGCGTGGAGCGAGGCATTGACTACCTGAACCAGCTGGCCATCTGCTACAACCGTCAGGCTAATGCCGATAAGAACGAGATTGCCTTTAAGACGGAGGAATTCATCAATTCCCGTCTGGAGAAGATCAACAACGAGCTGGGCATGACGGAGAGCGAGTTGGAGGAGTATAAGCGCACACACAGCCTTACTGAGCTGCGTCTGGATGCTACTCAGACGTTGACGCAGTCAAACCAGTATGCTGCCAAGCTGGCTGAAGCCAACACCCAGATTATGCTGCTCGACTACCTGCGTGAACATGTCAACGACCCTGCCAACAAGTATCAGATTATCCCGTCGAATGTGGGTATGAGCGATCCTATCTCGGCTTCTCTCATTAACGAGTATAATAAGACCGTGCAAGAGCGTGAGAAGATGTTGCGCTCAGCTTCCGAGAATGCTCCTCAGGTCATCACCCTGACCAACGCCCTTGACAACCTGACCGCCAGTATCAAGACAGCCCTTCAGCAGGCACGCCGCTCGGCCGACATCACGCGCCAGGGCATCGAGAGCCAGTATGCTGCCTATAGCAGCCGCATTTCCAGCACACCTGAGCAGGAGCGTATCCTCACACAGATAGGCCGTCAGCAGGAGGTGAAGTCGGGACTTTACTTGATGCTTTTGCAGAAGCGTGAGGAGAACTCCATCTCCTTGGCTGCCACTGCCGATAAGGGCCGTGTCATCGAGCGTCCCGCATTGGCTGGCAAGGTGAGTCCCAAGAGCTCGTTGATCCTGACGGCTGCCATTCTGTTAGGTTTCCTCATCCCGCTGTTCCTCATCTATCTCTTCCAGGTGCTCCGTTACAAGATTGAGGGCCATGAGGATGTAGTCCGCCTCACCAAGCTGCCCATTGTGGCCGAAGTGGCTGTAGCCAGTGAATCGGTGAAGAGCTCGGCAGGCATTGTGGTGCAGGAGAACAAGAACAATCAGATTGACGAGATATTCCGTTCCATGCGTACCAATATTCAGTTTATGATGACCAGCGATCAGAAGGTCATTCTCTTCACCTCCAGCACGTCAGGTGAGGGCAAGACGTTCAATGCTGCCAACCTGGCCATGAGCTTTGCATTGCTGGGCAAGAAAGTCATCCTGATGGGACTTGATATCCGTAAGCCTGCCCTGGGCCGTCTCTTCGATATTACCGACCGCGACCGTGGCATCACCTCACTGCTGGCAAAGGCTCAGGTGACGGAGCAAGACTTGATGGCGAATATCCAGCCGTCAGGCATCAATGCTAATCTTGACCTGCTTCTGGCCGGACCTACTCCTCCCAACCCCACTGAGCTTTTGGCACGCCAGAACCTGACCGACATCGTCACCATGCTGCGTGGCATCTATGACTATATCATCCTTGACACGGCTCCTGTGGGTCTGGTTACCGATACGCTGCAGATTGGCAAGGTGGCCGACGTCACCGCCTTCGTCTGCCGCGCCGACTACACACCGAAGTCCAGCTTTGGCTTTATCAATACTCTGGCCGCAGAGAAGAAGATGCCCAATATGTGCATCGTGCTCAACGGTATTGATATGTCGAAGAAGAAGTATGGCTATTACTATGGCTATGGCAAGTATGGCAAGTATGGACGCTATGGCAGCTACGGCCGTTACAGCTCTTATGGCAGTTATGGCAGTTATGGCAACTACGGCAACTATGCCGAAAGCCATTATGGTGACAAGTCAGATAATTCTATCAAGTTAAAGAAGAGAAATTAGTGTATGGCTACTATAGCTGTTGATTTCGATGGGACTATCGTCGAGCATCGCTATCCAGAAATTGGCGAGGAGCGGCCGTTTGCCATCGACACACTGAAAATGCTCATCAAGGACCGCCACAAGCTCATCTTGTGGACGGTCCGCGAAGGGCAGCTGTTAGACGACGCTGTGAACTGGTGTCGTGAGCGCGGTGTGGAGTTCTATGCTATCAACCGCGATTACCCAGAGGAAACTTTCGAAAACAATCCGCACTTCAGCCGCAAGCTGAACAGCATTGACTACTGGATTGATGACCGCAACATCGGCGGCCTGCCCGACTGGGGCACTATTTACCGTATGATTAGCCATCGCCGCACTTGGCGTGACCTGATGCGTGAAGAGAGGCAGAGCGCCACGCTCACACCCTACGAGGAAATACATCCGAAGAAGAAACCTTGGTGGCGGTTCTGACGTTAACCAATAACCGTTAACCAATAACCAATAAACGTTAACCAATAAACAATAACCGTTGGCAGTCCTTTCGGCGCAGCCAACGGTTATTGGTTATTGGTTAACGGTTATTGTTACTTCACCTTCTCCACAATAGCCTTGAAGGCTTCGGGATTGTTGAGGGCGAGGTCGGCCAGCACCTTGCGGTTGATTTCTATTCCAGCCTTGGCCAGGGCGCCCATCAGCTTCGAATAGCTGATACCCTCCATGCGTGCGGCAGCGTTGATACGCTGAATCCACAGGGCGCGGAAGTTGCGCTTCTTGGCGCGACGGTCACGATAGGCATAGGTCAGACCCTTCTCCCAGGTGTTCTTCGCTACTGTCCAAACATTCTTGCGGGCTCCAAAGTAGCCACGGGTGAGCTTCAGGATGCGCTTACGCTTTGCTCTCGATGCAACATGATTGACTGATCTTGGCATAGTTTTCTTAAAATTTTAATGTTCGACAATAGGTTTGATTAGCGGAGACACAACAGGTCACGTACCTGCTTCAAGTTGGTCTTGTCTACGATTTCGTATCCCACCAAGTTGCGCTTCTGCTTCTTGGTCTTCTTCGTCAGGATGTGGCTGTGGTAAGCGTGATGTCTCTTGACCTTACCTGTTCCGGTGAACGAGAATCTCTTCTTGGCTCCGGAGTTTGTCTTTACTTTTGGCATTTTTTTAATTTTTAAATGTTTAATGTTTGATTATTAAATACGGTGGCAACGCATATACCGGGCGCAGCGCACCTTTCTTTTCTCTTCATTCGTCGCTCTCTGTCTCAGTGAGC
The DNA here is from genome assembly GCA_016285055.1 of Prevotella sp. Lineage (GTDB taxonomy): Bacteria > Bacteroidota > Bacteroidia > Bacteroidales > Bacteroidaceae > Prevotella. The sequence continues at coordinate 12,364 of JAEEPZ010000079.1, read as the reverse complement.
TTCTTCAGCGCGTCGGCGCTGATTTTGGCATTGGCCAGCAGTCCGCCGTTGGCAGGCGTGTCGAGGTCGATTTCTGCCTCATGCTGCTTTGTCTGTTTCACGGTCTCTTTCAGCTCTGCCTCTGCAGCCTCGCGGTCGCGTGCTTGCTGGCTCTTCTTGGCTGAGCCGGCTTTCTTCGGAGCCAGATAGAGGAACATCTTCTTGCCTTCGAGCGACGGCATCGACTCCACCTTGCCCACATCTTCCAGGTCGTTGGCAAAACGCAGCAGCAACACTTCGCCCTGCTCCTTGAACAGGATGCTGCGTCCGCGGAAGAAGACGTATGCACGCACCTTGTTGCCCTCTTGCAGGAACTCCTGGGCGTGCTTCAGCTTGAACTGGTAGTCATGCTCATCGGTCTGAGGCCCGAAGCGAATCTCCTTCACCTCCACCTTCACCTGCTTGGCTTTCATCTCCTTCTGGCGCTTCTTTTGCTGGTAGAGGAACTTCGAATAGTCGATGAGACGGCAAACGGGTGGCTCTGCATTAGGCGAAATCTCCACCAGGTCTACTCCCTGCTGGCGTGCCAAATCCAATGCTTGTCGTGTGGGCATCACTGTTGAGCCGCTCTCGCCCACAATGCGGACTTCTCGCACGCGAATCTGCTCATTCGTGCGGTACTGATTCTGTTTTTTGTCTGTCTTCATCAAACGTTTTTTCGAAATCGGCTGCAAAGTTACGACAAAACGCGCAAATCGCAAAATTATTTGCCAATTATTTTTCGTTTTACAGCAACGTTTTTGTAACTTTGCAGCCAAAATATGTTAGAATCTATGAAGAGAATCTTTTTTTTCATCATCGTGCTGCTGTCGACCCTTGCCGGACAGGCCCAGATGGCCAATCCGGTACATTTTAGCAGCGAGTTGAAACTTCTTGAAGGTAATGAAGGTGAGATTGTTTTTTCTGCCACCATCGATCCTGGCTGGCATGTCTATTCTACCGACATCGGCGACGACGGGCCTACACGTGCCACTTTCCATGCCGACAAGCTGGAAGGCGTCGAACTGGTAGGCAGTCTGAAGCCGCGAGGCAGCGTGAAGGAGCAGTATGACGAGATGTTCGGCGCCACACTGCGTTTCTTTGAGCAAAGTGGCGCCTTTGTGCAGAAGATACGCTTCACCAAGCCGCAATACGACATCAGCTGCTATCTTGAGTATGGTGCTTGCAACGATGAGATGTGTATGCCGCCGACCACGGTGGAGTTCAGCAAGAGCGGAGAATCGCCCGTCGTCAAACAGGAGGCCCCATCAGCTCCCGTGGCGGCTCCCATAGAAGTGGCTCCAGATCCCATTGAAGTGGCTCCAGAACGTCTTGCTGATACCATTGCGCAGGCAGCACCATCAGATACGGTGACCGAAACAGCTCCTTCGGCAGTCGAGGTTGAAACTCTCAGTCAGCCTTCTGATCTTTGGGCTCCTATCACCGATGAACTGAATGCTTACGGCTCAGCGGCTGGCAACAGTGACATGAGCCTCTCGTGGTGGATGATTTTCCTTGAAGGACTGCTCGCAGGCTTCCTGGCCATCCTCACGCCCTGCGTCTGGCCTATCATCCCAATGACTGTCTCGTTCTTCCTCAAGCGCAACAAGGATCGGAAGAAAGCTATCCGTGAAGCAGTGGTCTATGGTCTCAGCATTGTGGTCATCTATGTGTTGCTGGGCTTGCTGGTGACGTTGCTCTTTGGCGCCTCGGCGCTCAACGCCCTCAGCACCAATGCCATCTTCAACATCTTCTTCGCTCTGTTGCTGATAGTCTTTGCAGCCTCGTTCTTTGGAGCCTTCGAGCTGACGCTGCCCTCCAGCTGGTCGAACAAGGTGGACCAAAAGGTTGATGACTTGCAGTCGGCAAGCCACAAATCGCAGTCCTCCAGTCTCAAGTCTTATCTGAGCATCTTCCTCATGGCGTTTACGCTGGCCTTGGTGTCGTTCTCGTGCACGGGTCCCATCGTGGGCTTCCTGCTGGTGGCCGTTTCTTCGCAGGGCGACATTGTGGCGCCCACCATCGGCATGCTCGGCTTTGCCATTGCGCTGGCCATTCCCTTCACGCTCTTCGCCATGTTCCCGTCGTTGCTGAAGTCGGCGCCGAAGAGTGGCGGCTGGATGAACACGGTGAAGGTGGTGCTGGGCTTCATCGAGCTGGCCTTTGCCCTGAAGTTCCTCAGCGTTGCCGACCTGGCCTACGGCTGGCATCTGCTCGACCGCGAGACCTTCCTCGCCCTGTGGATTGTGCTCTTCGCCCTGCTGGGTGTCTATCTCTTAGGCTGGCTGAAGTTCCCCCACGACGATGAGCAGCGCAAGACCAATGTGCCGCAGTTCTTCCTGGGCTGGGTGTCGCTGGCTTTCGCCGTCTATATGGTACCTGGCCTGTGGGGAGCTCCGTTGAAAGCCATCAGCGCCTTCTCGCCGCCCATGAACACGCAAGACTTCAACCTCTACGAAGGCAGCGTGGAAGCCAAGTACACCGACTACGACCTCGGTATGGCAGCCGCGCGTGCCGAGGGCAAGCCCGTGATGGTTGACTTCACTGGCTTTGGCTGTGTGAACTGCCGCAAGATGGAGGCCGCCGTGTGGACCGACCCTAAGGTGCGCGACATGATTAACGACAAGTACGTACTCATCTCTTTATATGTAGACGATAAAACGCCCCTCGCCGAACCCGTTGAGGTGACCGATGTCGATGGCACTACACGCAAGCTGCGCACTGTGGGCGACAAGTGGAGCTACTTGGAGCGCCTGAAGATAGGAGCCAACACGCAGCCCTTCTACGTGCTTCTTGACCCTGCCACAGGCAAGCCCTTGAATGTCCTCCGTTCTTATGATGAGGATATTCCCGCCTACATCGATTTCCTGCAAACAGGTCTGAAGAACTACCATCAATAACTCCGTATGATGACCCATCGGCTTGTTCTGCTTATAGGTGTCTTCTTGGCTTCTTTGCCCGCAGCCGTTCGCGCTCAGCAGACGGATTTAGAGTCGTTGTGCCGCCAAATTGATGAAGCCATAGCCGAATCTCCCGTCTATGTGGCTCAGCGAGAGAAAAAGATCAGCGCTGCCCGTCATGCCTTTGAGCAAGCCAGTGGTATGCAGAAGTACGAAGAGAGCTATCGGCTGTATGAGCTTTACCGTCCTTTTGTGAGCGATTCCGCCATTTACTTCCTCAATCAGTGTGTCACCCTGGCCGAGCATCAGGGTGACGCAGCTGCTGCCGTGCGTTGCCGCTCGCTGCTGGCCATCCGCTGTTCCAACATCGGGCTCTATGACGAAGCGCTCTGTATCCTCGACTCCATCCATCCCGCTGCCGACCTCGACTCTGCCGTGCTCGGCATCTATTACGAGGCATATAATAATGTATATGGCGAACTGAGTTACTACACGCGTCTCGACGACATGCGTCAGCGCTATCAGGCCGAGGAGCAGCGTTACCGTCAGCTGATGTACGCCTGTCTGCCGCCCGACTGCGAGGCCTGTCTGCTGCGTCGTGAGCAGTCAGCACAGGGCGAGGGACGGCTGGAAGAGTCGATGGCCATCAACGATGAGTGGCTGCAGCAGGTGGAGCCAGGCAGCCATCCTTACGCCCTGACGGCCCTCTACCGCTATATAGAGTTCAAGCTGCAGCGCGACACCACTCAGATGATGTACTGGCTCACTGAGTCGGTGCTGGCCGACATCCGCAATGCCGCCATGGATCAAGGGTCGATGTGGGAGCTGGCCAACGAGCTGATGATTAGAGGCGATGTGGAGCGTGCCTCGCGCTACATCAGCTACACCAGCGACTGTGCCAACCGCTACGGCTCGCGTCAGCGCAACTGGCAGATAGCCCCGCTGCTGACGCACATCGCCAATGAATACAAGGCGCAGAGCGAGCGCACCACCACGCAGCTGCGCGTGACGCTGGTGGTCATCAGCGTGCTGGCCCTCTTGCTGCTCGCCACGCTCTTCTTCGTGCATCGGCGCAACAAGCAGCTGCACGCAGCCCGTAACGCCCTGACAGCATCCAACGATGAGCTGGCGGCAGCCAACAGCCAGCTGGCCACACAAAAGGACGAGCTGGCGGCGCTCAACGCCCAGCTTTCAACGCTCAACCTCCAGCTGACTGAGAGCAATCGTGTGAAAGAGGAATACATCGGACGTTTCATGAGCCTCTGCGCACAGTACATTGACAAGCTCGACAACTATCGCAAGATGGTGAACAAGAAGATGAAGAACAAGGAACTGGATGAGCTGTTCCAGCTGTCGAAGTCAACAGAACTGAAGGAAAAGGAGCTGGACGAGCTCTACGAAAACTTCGACAGTGTCTTCCTCCATCTCTTCCCCAACTTCGTCGACGGCTTCAACGCCCTGCTGCAGCCCGAGCTGCAGATTCACCCGAAGCAGGAAAACCGACTGACCACCGACATCCGTATCTTTGCCCTCATACGTCTGGGCTTTGAGGACTCGTCGAAGATAGCCGAATTCCTGCATTACTCCGTCAACACCATCTACAACTACCGCGCCCGCATCAAGAACGGCGCCTTGGGCAACCGTGAGCAGTTTGAGAAGCAAGTAAAAGAGCTATAATTGCAACCTGTTATGAAAAAACTATTCTTATCCCTTTTGCTCTTGGTGGCAGCGTCTGCCCAAGCAGACAACAACCCCGTTTTAACCATTGAAGGCGGTCAGATTCAAGGCGTTTTGGCCGACGACCATCCCGACGTGTTTGTCTATCGTGGCATCCCCTATGCCGCACCTCCTATCCGTGAGAACCGTTGGAGGGAGCCGCAGCCCGTCATACCCTGGAAGGGCGTGAAGATTTGCGACACTTTCGGCCGTCCCAGTTTCCAGGCCATCCAGTACACCGGTGGCTACTATTCCGAGTGGGGCTATGGCAAGGAAGCCGCTTTCAGCGAGGACTGCCTCTATCTGAATGTTTGGACGAAGGCGCCTGGCCAGGTCAACAAGAAACTGCCCGTGGCACTGTGGATTCACGGCGGCGGCTTCCGCGAGGGCTTCGGCTCTGAGCCAGAGTTCGACGGTCAGGAGTGGGGAGCCAAGGACGTGGTGCTCGTCAGCATCAACTACCGCCTGGGCGTCTTCGGATTTCTTGTGCACCCTGCCTTGACAGCAGAGAGTCCGCATCATGTGTCGGGCAACTACGGCATCCTCGACCAGATTGAGGCACTGAAATGGATCAAAAAGAACATCGCGCAGTTTGGTGGCGACCCTGACAATGTCACCATCTTCGGACAGAGTGCCGGCGGCGGCAGCGTGCGCACCCTCTGCGAGAGTCCGCTGGCTCGTGGCCTCTTCCACAAGGTAGTGATTATGAGTGCCCAGGGCCTCAGCATCCCCGACGCCAACGGCAACCCGATAGGTGCCCGTTACAGTGGCGGCTCGTTTGCCGAGGCCGAGGCCAATGCCAAGAAGGTCTTCGACTGGGCCGGCCTCACCGACCTGCAGAAGATGCGTCAGGCATCGACCGAGACCGTCTTCGCCCTCAACACCCTCTACTATCAGATCAACGAAGGACAGCAGGCTGGTGGCGGTATGCCGTTTATGCGCCGCGGCCTGCCCTTCATGCCGATGATTGACGGCTATGTCAGCGTGAAGAGCTTCGACGATGCCACCCGTGAGGGCACTTTGGCCGATGTGCCTTATATGATTGGCTTCACCCTCAACGACATGGGCAATATGGCGCCCAATATCGCCGAGTTCTGCAAAGTGCGTCAGCAGAAGGGCGGCAAGGCCTGGGCCTATCAGTTTGCCCGTCCGTTGCCCGACGACGGCTCTCATCCTGAGGTGACGCAGCGTCTGCGCGGCGCATTCCACTCTAGCGACCTCTGGTTTGTGTTCAAGAGTCTGAAGCACTGCTGGCGTCCCTGGACGAAAGGTGACTGGGACCTGAGCGAGAAGATGCTGACCGCCTGGACCAACTTTGCCAAGTACAGCGACCCCAACGGCCCGAGCAGCGAGAGCCGTCAAGCAGGCTTGAACGGCCGAGTCGTGAGGGACGAAGGCAAAGCCAACGGCCCGAAGGATGGCGAGTGGGCTCCCTGCACGTCGCAGAACACGAAGTTCATGGTGTTCAAACTCGACGACAAGGACGCTGAAGCCTCTTTCTTCGGCGAACCCGAGAAAGCCCCTCAGCCACAGGGATTTCCGTTCTGAGGCATGGGATAGACCAAAGAGAGATTTCTTCCCCCAAAAAAACTTGCAGATTATCGTCTTGTTTTGGCGATAATCTGCTTTTTTATTGCTTTTGACGAGAATTTGTCCATAATAGACCAAATAATAGCTTTTGGCAGCAGGGAAAATACTTACTTTTGCGCCCAGATTGTCAAAACGCAAATAGATGGGTCTATGATGAGACGTTTCATTCTTTCATTTCTGATGGGTCTGTCGGCTTGTGCCCTCTTTGCACAGGAGCTGACGGCTACCTTTAATGCTCAGAAAGTGGTGCTGCCTGCATCACAATGGACACCCGCCGTGACGTGGACGGCTCAGGTGATGGTTTTTAATACGGGACAGCGCTATGCCGATGCCTACTACAATTACGTATGGGGCACGCCGCCTGCCGATGCAGCAGGACGACAGTGGTTTGCGGTGGACTACACCCTGACTGATGGCGACCATCAGTGGCAGGAGCGTCGCTCGCCCTTCAGCTCCGACGAAGTTTATCTGGGGCAGACAGCTACCCGATGGATTACGTCAGACATCACTGGCGACATCTATCTGCGTCGCACTTTCACGCTGACCGAGATGCCTGCCGGCGCACTCTTCCTGGCATGCGGTCATGACGATGCCCCGGCTGAGTATTATCTCAATGGTGAAAAAGTGTGGACTGTCACTGACGGATGGAACAACGACGAGCGTGTGCTGCTGACCGACGAGCAGAAGGCACTCATCCACACTGACGGCACCGAGAATCTGCTGGCCGTTCATGTCCACCAGAACTGGGGCGGAGCCTTTGCCGACTGTGGACTCTACGAAGCCGACATGGAGATGACCACGCCCCTGCTGTCCACCCTGCAGGCGGGGCCGTGGCTCTGTGCATACTATCTGCTCAACAGCAACAAACAGCTTGGCACCATTCCTGTCAAGGAGTGGGCGGGCGTCTGTGCCGACGAATACGACTGGATTCAGGGCGTAGGACCGCTGAGCAACAGCCCCGACCAGTTCCGTACCACCGACTGGGCCTCAGAGCGCCAGCCGCTGCTTGTGCGCCGCCACTTCACGCTCACCGCCGACCAGGTGGCACAGGCTGTCGAAGGCAAGCTGATGCTCACCTGCAGCTACGATGAGAACCCCAAGGTCTATCTCAACGGCAGCCTCATCTGGAGCACGTCAGGATGGAACGACAACGACTATGCCCGCTACGAGCTGACAGCCAGTCAGAAATGCTATCTACGTGAAGGCGACAACGTCCTCGCAGTATCGCTGCAGAGTGGCATGGGTGGCGGACACATCGACTATGGACTGTTTCTGACGATGCCCTACGACCCGGCACAACCCGTCAAAGTGGAGGCAGTCAGGAGCGAACCGACCGGTAACAACTATGTGTATAATCTTGCTGGACAGCGTGTCAGCAATTCCTATTCCACGCTTCAACAATCGCAGCTGCCTCATGGCGTGTATGTCGTTGGTGGCAAGAAGGTGATAATACAATAAAAAAAACAGAAAAGCAAAATGAAGAAGATGCTGAAATACAGTCGGTGCCTGTGCATGGCAACACTGTTGGCGATGCCCCTGACGGGTGTGGCCGCTGATGAGATGACCGTTGTCGACCGTCCCGCTATGGGGCATGCAGCCAACTATCCGGTCTATCGTGCGCCCCTTCACGGCGGACGGTTGCTGAAACTGCCTGTTGGCAAGGTGCAGCCGCGCGGATGGCTGCTGGAGATACTCACCCGTCAGAAGAACGGACTCAACGGCCAGTTGGGCAGCGTCAGTGCCTGGCTCGACAAGAACAACAACCAGTGGCTGTCATCTGCTGGCGACCACGGCTGGGAAGAGGTGCCCTACTGGTTGCGAGGCTATGCCAGCATGGCCTACATCCTCGACGACGAAGCACTGAAGAAAGAAGCGCAGGTGTGGTTTGAAGGAGTGTTCAACAACCTCAAGAGCGACGGCTTCCTCGGTCCCAAGAACACATCAAATGGCCGCCCCGAGGTGTGGGCACAGATGATCATGCTCTGGGCCTTGCAGACCTACTATGAGTACAGCGGCGACGAGCGGGTGCTGACAGCCATGACCAATTACTTCAAGTGGGAGATGAGTGTGGCCGACGACCAGTTCCTCGAGGACTATTGGGAGAACAAACGCGGCAGCGACAACGAGTGGAGCGTCGTCTGGCTCTACAACCGCACGGGCGACAAGTCGCTGCTGCCCCTCATCGAGAAGCTGCACCGCAACACCGCCGACTGGACGCTGCAGCGCGACCTGCCCAACTGGCATGGCGTGAACGTGGCCCAGGGATTCCGCGAGCCTGCCACCTATTATATATATACAGGCGATGAGGCCATGCTGCAGGCAGCCTACGCCAACCAGGCCGAGATGCGCCGCCGCTACGGTCAGGTGCCCGGTGGCATGTATGGTGCCGACGAGAATGCTCGTGTAGGCTATGCCGACCCGCGACAGGGCGCCGAGACGTGTGCCCTCGTAGAGCAGATGGCCAGCGACGAAATCATGATGGGCATCACCGGCGACCCCGCCTGGGCCGACCACTGCGAGGATGTGGCTCTCAACACCTTCACCGCTGCCATGATGCCCGACATGCGAGGACTGCGCTACATCACCTCGCCCAACATGACTGTCAGCGATGGCAAGAACCATGCACCGAGCATTGACAACAGTCTGCGCGGTATGCTCTCCATGAGTCCCTTCAGCAGCCGTTGCTGCCAGCACAACCACGGCATGGGCTGGCCTTACTATACCGAGCACCTTGTCATGGCCACCACCGACGGCGGTCTGGCTGCGATGCTCTATGCCGAGAGCGAGACCACAGCCCTCGTGGCCGACGGCAAGACCATACGCCTCACTGAGACCACCCACTATCCCTTCGACCAGAGTGTCACCTTCCAAGTGCACACCGATGCTGCTGTCGCCTTTCCCCTCTATCTGCGCATACCCGCCTGGGCCGAGGGAGCCACCGTCAGCATTGCCGGCGGCGAAACGGCCGCTGCCGAGGCTGGCAAGTATGTCTGCATCAGTCGTACCTGGCACGACGGCGACCGTGTCAGCCTCACCCTGCCCATGCGCCTCAAGACCCGGGTGTGGACGATGAACAAGAGCAGCGTCAGTCTGGACTACGGCCCGCTGACCCTCTCGCTGCGCATCGGCGAGAGCTACAAGCAGCGCGACAGCCGTGACCATGAGATTGTGCAGGACGACTCCCACTGGCAGACCGGCGTCGACGCGTCGCTGTGGCCCGCCTACGAGATCTTTGCCGACACTCCCTGGAACTATGCCCTTGTCGTCGATGCCGACAACCGGCCGCTGGACTTCGAGGTTGTCAGCCGACAGTGGCCTGCCGACAACTATCCCTTCACCCCCGACGCTGTGCCCCTGACGTTCAAGGCCAAGGGCCGGCAGATAGCCTCGTGGGGCTTTGATGCCACGGGCATGACCGATGTCCTGCCCACCGTCTTCGACGCCCGTTCCGTAGACGAACAGCCCATCGACCTCATTCCCATGGGAGCTGCCCGTCTGCGTGTCAGTGCCTTCCCCCGTCAGGCTCCCAGCACCAACGACGACTGCGTGGAATGAAGTAGTATTTTACGCCCTTCGCACAACCACAAAAAAGTCCGAAGCCTTCGGACTGTTTGTCCGGAGGCTTCGGACTCGTTGTCCGAAGGCTTCGGACTGTTCGTCCGAAGGCTTCGGACGAACAGTCCGAAATGTAAAGAAAAATTACGGACTGTTTTAAATTCATAAAACAGTGTAGTTACAAACATGCAAGGGCTGAAAACCTGCGATAAAAAGCATGTCTTGTGCCATTCATTCGCACAGCGCGCAAAAATTCGTGCTTTGCGGCTGGTCATTCCCTCCCCCAGGGGAGGGCAGGGTGGGGCCGTGTGGTCGTGGGTCTGTGGGGTCCTGAGGCCGCATTTCTTAGCTTTATTGTAAAAATACACCTCTATATTTCGTCCACTCTTTTTTAAGAGCTAAAAAATTGCAATCACCTGAAAGCAAAGAAGATAATCATTTGCCAGTGCCAAAAACGTCCACTTTTTTTGTTCATGCTCCACAAGTGCATTTGTTTTTTTCTTAATTTTGCACCAGAAATCTGAAAAACGCGTTAGAACTCTGACACAATCATTATTAATAACTAACAAAGTATGAAAAAAAGCAGGTATTTATTGTTGCTACTGGCACTGATGGTGTCAATGGCTACGAAGGCCCAAAGCATTTTGGGCACTGTGATCGACGACCTCGGTGAGCCCGTCATCGGAGCATCCGTCGTCGAGAAAGGTAATCCCCAGAACGGAACCATCACCAACGTTGATGGCCAGTTCAGGTTGAACGTCAACACGGGTAAAACTATTGTCATCTCTTACATTGGCTATCTCACCCAGGAGGTGAGTGCCAGCAATGGCATGACCGTGACCATGAAGGAAGATGTGAACACCCTGCAGGACGTTGTCGTCATCGGCTACGGCGTGCAGAAGAAGAGCGTGGTGACGGCATCCATCGCCAAGGTGAGTGCCGACGACCTGGAAGGCAAGACGCGTCTGCGTGCCGAGGATGCCCTGAAGGGTATGGCCGCCGGCGTCAACGTTACCTCAGCCTCGGGTCAGCCCGGTGCCAAGTCAATGATTCGCATCCGTGGCATCGGCACCATCAACAGTTCCGAGCCTCTCTACATCATCGACGGTATGCCCACCGACCAGAACGGCATGGAGAGCGTCAACCCCGGCGACATCGAGTCTATCGAGGTGCTGAAGGACGCTGCCTCGGGTGCCATCTACGGTGCACGCGCTGCCAACGGTGTCATCCTCGTCACCACGAAGAAAGGCAAGATGGGCAAGGCCCAGATCAACTACAACTTCTCGCAGGGCTGGCAGAGCGCATGGAAGAAGCGTGACGTGACCGGTGCCACCGACTATGCCATCCTGCAGAACGAGCGCCGCATACAGAACGGCCTCGCTCCCCTCTACAACGACCCCTACAACCTCATCGATGCCAACGGCAACGCCATCAAAGGCTTCGGCACCGACTGGCAGGACTTGCTGTTCAACGACAATGCGCCCATCCAGCAGCACGACGTCAGCATCAGCGGCGCCTCGGAGAAGGTGAACTACTACCTCTCGCTGGGCTACTTCGACCAGGAAGGCATCGTGGGCGGCAACTACGGCCAGTCGAACTACGACCGTCTGACCCTCCGCTCGAACAACCAGTTCAACCTGCTCGACGCCACCAACGAGCGCAACTTCCTGAACAAGCTCGACCTTGGCGCGAACATCTCTTATATGCGTGTGCACAACACCGGCGTGAGCGACAACTCCACCTGGGGCTCGCCCCTCGGCTCGGCCCTCTACCTCGCCCCCACGCTGCCCGTCACGCTGACCCAGCTGGGCTATGAGGACAACGGCGATCCCCGCTACGGCCAGGCCATGATAGACCGCTACTCGGCCTACGACCTCTACTATGACGCCAATGGCAATCCCTATACCATTCCCGGCTATGTGGGCAGCTATCAGGAGCAGAACAACCCCATCGCCATGATGCAGGGCAACCCCAACAAGAACTGGAGCCACAAGTTCATGCCGAAGTTCTCGATAGACCTGCAGCTGTGGGACGAACTGAAGTATCACTTTACCTACAGCGCCGAGCTCTCGTTCTGGGGCTACGAAGGCGCTACGCTGCAGAAACACTATTTCTCAGGCAACAACAACAGCGACCACACACAGGCCACTGCCTACAAGGGCAACAACTCGACCTGGTAGATTGAGAACACGCTGACCTACGACAAGACCTTCGGCAAGCACACCATCGGCGTGGTGCTCGGCCAGAGCGCCCTGAAGACGAAGGGCGACGAGCTGGGCGGCTCGCACTGGAACCTGGTGAACCCCGGCAAACCCAGCATCAACTACACCACTGGCGGCGCACTGGAACTCACCACCGATGCCGACGGCAAGGTGACAGGTGCCAAGAGCCTCGTCGGCGTGTGGGGCGGTCCCTACACCCAGCATCGCCTGGCTTCGCTCTTCGGCCGCCTGAGCTACAACTACGACGAGAAATACATGCTTCAGGCCACCATCCGCCGCGACGGCAGCTCACGCTTCGGTTCGAACAACAAGTACGGCACGTTCCCTTCATTCGCAGTAGGCGGGAACGTGATGCACGGGGAC
>JAEEPZ010000008.1 GCA_016285055.1 Prevotella sp. | reverse complement strand
GGGGCGGCGGCGGTGCCGCCGCATACGGAGAAGCCTGGCTACTGGGCGGGGTGGCAATGGCGGGCGGGGTGCTCGCGCTTGGCTGGGCGCTCGTGCTTGGCTGGGCGCTTGTGGCGGGCGGGGTGCTCGCGCTTGGCTGGGCGCTTGTGGCGGGCGGGGTGGCTTTGCTTGGCGGGGCTTGGGTGTGGGGGCTTGGCGTAGGCTGCGGCACCGCCGCAGCAAGGAGCTCTCGGTAGGCCTTGTTACACCCGGCCTTGAAGCCGCTGATCACCTGCCCCAGGTGCTCCTCCATGTCCTCCCGCACCCAAAGGATGCCGTGCAAGTGGTCGGGCATGAGCTGCATGGCAAGGATTTGCACCTCGCTGTGGTAGAAAGGAATCTTCTCCCAGCACTCCTTCACCGCCAGCCCTAACGGCGAGGGCACAATGCGTGGCGCCATCAAGTCGCCATCGGGCGCAAAGGCATCGCCCTTCACCTCACCGAAGAGCGGACGCCGTCCTTCCACCACCAGCGTCAGCATGTAGATGTGACGGCCGTGGTAGTCGTTCTTGTCGGAGCGGCGCTTCATGGAAGGCTGCTTGTCGCCGGCGTGGTGGCGCTTCTCTTGTCGTTCCTGCTCGTTCATGGGAGGGAGGAGGGGCTGCGGCGGTGCCGCAGCCTACGCTGAGCCTAAATGGAAGGCTGCTGAGGGGCTTGCGGTAATGAGGGAGATGTGATTGAGGGGCTTGCGGTACTGAGGGAGAGGTGATCAGGGTATCTGCGGGTACTGGCCGAAGTTGGGTTTGCGCTTCTCCAGGAAGGCGTGGCCGCCCTCCTGCGCCTCGTCGAGGAAGTAGTAGAGCATGGTGGCATCGCCAGCCAGCTGCTGGATGCCTGCCTGGCCGTCAAGCTCGGCGTTGAGGCCTGCCTTGATCATGCGCAGGGCGATGGGGCTGCGCTCCATCATCTCCTCCGACCACGCCACGCACTCGTCCTCCAGCTCTGCCAAGGGCACCACCTTGTTGACGAGCCCCATGTCGAGCGCCTCCTGTGCCGTGTACTGACGGCAGAGGAACCATATCTCGCGGGCTTTCTTCTGCCCTACGATGCGCGCCAGGTACGACGAGCCGAAACCGGCGTCGAAGCTGCCCACCTTCGGCCCTGTCTGTCCGAAGATGGCGTTCTCCGACGCGATGGTGAGGTCGCAGACCAGGTGCAGCACATGCCCGCCGCCGATGGCGTAGCCGTTGACCATAGCGATGACGGGCTTGGGCAGACGGCGAATCTGCATCTGCACGTCAAGGACGCTGAGGCGCGGCACACCCTCGTCGTCGATATAGCCGCCGCGCCCCTTGACGTGCATGTCGCCGCCAGAGCAGAAGGCGTGCTTCACGTCGTTGATGGTCTTACCCTCGGGCACCTCGCTCATCGCACCTGTGAGCAGCACCACGCGGATGCGCTGCAGCTCACGGCACAGGGCGAAGGCCTCGCTCAGCTCCTGCGTCGTCTTCGGCGTGAAGGCGTTGCGGAATCTCGCCCTGTTGATGGTGATCTTCGCAATGCCGTTATACTCCTCGAAGAGAATCTCCTCGAACTTACGTATCTCTTTCCACTCTCGCTTTGCTTCCATTTTTACTTCCATTTTTACTTCCATTTAGCTTCCACTTTAACTTCCCCTTTTACTTCCACTTTAACTTCCCCTTTTACTTCCATTTTAACTTCCCCTTTTACTCCCATTTCATCTCCTGAAAGCTATTGCGTGTAGCCACGGACGGGGTTCTCGTACATGCTGATGCGAATCTTGAACTGCATCATCTCGTCGAGGTTGTGCACGGGATGCTCCATGTCTTGTGGGATGGGCAGGTTGGAGAACTGCTGGAAGTAGAGCAGGCAAGCGTCACGCCACCACTCGGCGTCGCGGGCTTGGATGCGCAGGCGTCGCTGTATGTCGGTGAAGCGCTCTGTGTCGACGTATTGCTTCATGGCGTCCCATTGTGCCAGCATCTGCCGGGCGCCGGTGACGCCGTCGGCATACTTGTGGCACAGCTCGTCCCAGAACGTGCGGCCGCTCTTCATGCGGTGCTGCCAGGGCACGTGGTGGAACCATGCGATGAACTTCTCGGGGCAGGTGTTGATGTCGTTCAGCTGGTCGCACAACTGCTGAGGATACTGCGACACGGCGTCGGTGCCGTTCTTCGTGCGGTCGAAGCCCAGGCCGGTAGCGTTGGCCTGATGGTAGTAGGCCGGTGTCCAGTCAGCGCGGATGCCGGGGGCGGTGTACCATGGCTCGGGACCGTAGTGGTGGCCTCCGGCGAAGATGTGGTGCAGGCCGAGGGGCATCATATAGTTCACGCAGGTCTCGTGGCTCTGCACCATCAGCTGTGTCATCGGGCTGACAAAGTGCTCGTCGCCGGTGAAGGTCTGGCGCAGCCACTCGTCGGCTATCTCTTTGCTGCTCAGCGTCGGCTGCCATGCCAGGCGGCCAAAGGCGTACCAGTTGGCCTGTGCGAAGTCATGGCCGCACCAGTTGGTGTCGTTGCCGATGTTGGCCACGCCGGCAATAGCCGTGAGGCGTGAGGGTTCAACATACGTGAAGAACTCCTGCCACATGGGGGCGAGGAACACGAGGTGGTTGGCAGCGCCGAGATATTCCTGCGTCACCTGCAGCTCAGCGGCAAGCGGTGTCTTCTGAATGGCGGTGAAGAGGGGGCTGTAAGGCTCGCGCGGCTGGAAGTCGACGGGGCCGTTCTTCACCTGCAGGATGACGTTGGGGCGGAACTGGCCGTCCAGCGGCATGAACTCGTTGTAGGCCTGCTTGGCGCGGTCTTTGTCCTGCGGATTATAGACGAAGGCTCGCCACATGACGATGCCCTTGTAGCGCTTCAGGGCGTCGGCCATCATGTTGGCGCCATCGACGTGCGTGCGGCCGAAGTCGCACGGACCGGGCTCGCCCTCGCTGTTGGCCTTCACCAGGAAGCCGCCGAAGTCGGGCACCAGCTTGTAAATCTCGTCCACTTTCTTCTTCCACCAGGCGCGCACGTCCTTGTCCAGAGGGTCGGCCGTCTTCAGTCCACCCACATGGATGGGCGAGGCGAAGTTCACCGACAGGTAGACACGGATGTGATAGGGGCGCAGGATGTCGGCGATGTGCTTCACCTGCTGCAGGTTCTCGGTGGTCAGTGCCTGCGGCTTGGCGTTGACATTGTTCAGCACGGCGCCGTTGATGCCGATGGAGGCGTTGGCGCGAGCGTATTGCAGCAGGTGGTCATCGTTGACCTCGGGCCAGAAGATGCTGTGTCCGGCAAATCCTCGCTCTACGGTGCCGTTGGGGTTGTCCCAGTGGTTGAGCAGGCGCAGGCTGTAGGCGGGCGAAGACGTGATGCTGAAGCGGCTCATGTCGGCTCCCGTCTGCTGCATCCTGAGCAGGCGGAAGGCACCGTAGAGCAGGCCGGCGTCGGTGCTCGCTGCCACGGTGGTCTTGCCGTCCTGGCTGGCGATGGCGTAGCCCTCGTCGCCGTAGCCCTTCGCTTTCTTCAGCTCCAGCTGGCCGCCCTGCCAGAACTTGCGCAGCTCATCGGTGGCAGTACAGGCAGGACCTGTCACCTGCGTGTTGTTGCCCTCAGCCATGCGCAGCCACAGCCGGCTGCCGTCCTCGGCCCATGCTGCCAATGAGAGCAGCAGGGCCATGAAGGTGTAGCTTAATCTATACATTATTATTAATAGGGGATTAGTTGATAAGGAATACTTTGGTCTTGCCTTGGTAAGTAGCTTTGACGGTGGCACGGAACTCGGTGCCGGTGCTGACGTTGAACGTCACGCCGGGCACGTCAGCCGTGGCCTCAATCTTTGCGCCATCCTTCATCGGAGCGTAGACCTGATAGTGCGTCAAGTCGGTGTAGCCGTTCTGATTAGTGGAGCGGATGGGCGTGTCGGGTATGTGCAGACGCTGGCCGTCGACGGTGATGGTCACCTGGGGCACGACGGGAGCCTTCAATGGCTGGCCCTTCTTGGCAAAGCCGATGCCGTGGAGGTCGAAGAGTCCCTGCGGGCGCTGCGGCTGCTGCTGACGGCGGCCGCCCCACTGAGGCTGCTGCGGAGCCTGCACCTCGGGGCCTTCGGTCACGAGATAGATGGCGTGCTTGCCAGTGAGACCCTCCACAGCGGGAACACGCACCTGATAGGTCATGGCAGCCTTGGGCGCATCGGCGGGAATGTCGAAGACACCTATCTCCTGACCCTTCCAGGGATTATCCAAAAGGACGTGAATCTTGAACGCACCCTTGCCGCTGGACGACAGGTTCAGGCAGAGCGTGGCACCGTCGCCGGCCTTGATGCCCTCGAAGGCGGGCAGACCGTTGGCGCTCTGCGCCAGGCCGCCGAAGCCGAAGTATTTGAAGCCCACGATGCCGCCGTTGGTGATGCCGGCCAGATCCATCGAGTTGTTCCACACGTCGAAGTTGTCTTGCATCCATTCGTTGCTGTTGGTGCCGCCATGCACGAAGCAGGCAATGCCGGCCGAGTAATAGGCGTAGGGCGGCAGACCGAAGATCTGGAAGCCCTCGCTGGTCACCTCGGCACCGGTATAGGTGTTGCCGTTGGCGGCAGCTGCCATCCACTCGTTGTTAGCTGCGAAGGGGTCGTAGCCGGTAATCTTCACCACGCCGCCCTTGGCCACAGGCTTCTTGTCCCATGTTATCTTCACGGGAGCCACCATAGGCTGACGGGCATTGCCGAAGCCGCGCGGCGGACGGTGATAGAAGACATACCACTGGCCGTTGATCTCCTGGATGGAGCCGTGGGTGTTGTGGCCGAAGTTGGTGGTGATGAGCTTCGAGCCGTCCTCGTTCAGCACCACGCCGCGTGAGTCGACCAGCACGCCGCCTGAGCGCCACGGGCCGAGGGGCGAATCGCCGTAGGCATAGCGCAGGGCGCTGTTGGTGTTGCCCAGACCGTACTCCTTGCCAGAGTAGCCCGAGAACACCATCACGTACTTGTTGCCCACCTGGCGGATGCTGGAGGCCTCGAAGAAGTTGAAGTCCTTGGGATCCTGCCCTTTGTAGAGAGCCTTGTACTCGCTGCCCTCCTTGTCCAAGAGACGGCCGTCAGAGCTGACAGCAGGGATGAAGGGGTCGATGGGCTCTGTGCCTTCACGCTTGGAATACATCGTGTTCTGGTCGAGCTCAACAGCCGTGGAGTGCTGGAAACCGTAGAACACGTAGGCGCGGTAGCCTTTGGCAAAGTCGGGGTCTTTCTTGTTGGTGATGTTCTCGATGAACACCGAGGGGTCGAAGTCGATGAGCGAGCCGGGCACACACTGCGTGCCGTCCTCTGTCAGGTTGACGGGCGTGAAGGGACCGTTGGGGCGGTCGCCCTTGCACACCGTGGCCACACGGCGCCATCCGCGGCTGTGGGGATAGAGCCAGTAGGTCTTCTTGCCCGTGGCCTTGTCGACGGTCTCCACCAGGTCGGGAGCGAACATCGTGTCCCACTGCCCGCCAGTGAACCACGTGAAGATGGGGCCTTCGTCGCGCCACTGCGTCAGGTCTTCGACGGGTGCCGACCACATGCGGATGTCGGGGCCGCAGTAGGCTGTATAAGTCACGTCGTGCGAGCCGATGATATAGGCGCGATATTTCCCGGGGTTGTCGGGGTCCTCAAACACGCGGGGCTCGCCGTCAGGTACATGTTCCCACAGAGGGAGATAGGGGTTCTGTGCCCATGACATGGTGCAGCAGAAGGTGAGCGCGAGGCTCATGAACAGTTTTTTCATGTCTTTAGTGTTTATCCGTTAAAATCGTTGTCATCTGTTGTCTTGCAGCCATTACAGCTTCGAGTTCTTTTCCAGTGTCCATCCCTGACGCTGCAGCAGGAGCGGGTTGCTGCCCCGGAACATACGAGCGGCCTTGCTGTCGCCTTTCAGCTGCCAGTTGAGCCAGGCCAGTGCGGGTACGGTGAACTCGCCGCCGTGTGGCTGACGGTAGGTGCCGCCGTGGCCGACAGGATAGTTGACGGCGCAGGCAGGCACGTGCTTGATGCGGTGGAAGTCGTCCATGCCGTTACCGTAGGCGATGTCGGTCTCGCCGCCGAGGATGTAGATGATGGGCGTGTGAATCTCCTCCAGCTTCGACTTTGGCGGCATGGGCATGCCACCAACGGCCTGATGGGCGTTCTGCTGGTTGAAGAGGCCGCTGTTGCAGATCATCAGCGTCGTGATGCGCTTGTCGGCGCAGTTGTAGAGCGTCTGCAGACCGCCGCAGGACATGCCGGCGGCACAGATGTGCTTCACGTCAATCTTCTGATAGTAAGGCGAGCTGGGGTCGGCGTTCTGAGCGAAGGCCCAGTCGATGGAGGCTATCTGCTGCTCGGTGGTCGACATCGGGCCGCGGTAAGGCTCCTCCACCATGGGGATGTGGCCTGTGGCGATGACGAGGTAGCCATGCGATGCTATCTCGTTCAGGAACTTGAAGTGCTCCCAGGGCGAGTCGGTGCAGGCACCGTTGCCCCATACGAGGACGGGCAGCCCTTTCTTCTTGCTGAAGGCCGACAGGTCTTGCGGAGCGAAGACGGTGTGTGCAGGCAGTGAGGGCTCTTCCTTCATCACAGCCTTAAAGGCCCCAGTGCCGCCGCCCTCGACGATGCGCGACTTCACACCGTTGAGCTCCCACCAGTCGAAGTTGAAGAGCTTCGGACCCTTGCGCCCTTTGAACACGAGGAACAAATCGTGAGTAGCCCCCCCTACTGCCCCCGAGGGGGCTTCATTAGACTTGCGGGCATTTGTGGCCCCCTCGGGGGCCGAAGGGGGGGCTAAGGGGGCCTCTATGGTCTGCCACTGCTCCCATCCGCCGGTGCCGGGCACTTGCAGTGAGCCGAGCAGCGGGCCTCTGACACTGTCGAGGTGCAGCTCGAGGGTGCCGCCGCGCAGGCCGCTGGCCACACGTGCCTTGATGCCCGTGGGCCAGGCAGTGCCGAAGTCCACGTTCTGCAGCTTGATGTAGTCGCCGTTGTGAATGTCGGTGACGTAGACGCCGATGGCATCGTTCTGCTCGGTCTTCAGGCCTTTGGAGAACGCCATCGTCTCAGCCTCGACGCGACGGTAGGGGCTGAAGGTGTCGACGGGCTTCACGCCCTCGTCGGTGGGCATGATGGTGGGGAAGGTGCCGTCGGCGTTGTACTGGAACTCCTCCACGGCGACGCTGCGTCCGAATCCGCCGCCCTTGGGCAGCTTGCCTGTGTGATAGAAGAAATAGGAGTGCCCTTTGTAGTCGGCCACGCCGCAGTGGTTGGTGAACGAGTTAGTCTCGCTCAGCGGCATGATCTCGCCGGCATACTTCCACGGGCCGGTGGGCGACGGGGCTGTGCTGTAGCTGATGTGCTCAGGCACGCCGCCGGCAGCATAGAGCAGGTAGTACAGCCCCCCTCCTGTCCCCCCTTGGGGGGAAGATGTGGCACCGGGAGTCCTCCCCCCTTGGGGGGATGAGAGGGGGGCCTTCATCAGCCACGGGCCTTCCACGTAGCTGTCCTTGTATTTCTTCCCCTGCTGGCGCTGGCGCATCATCGGGCCGCCGAAGGCCTCCTCGGTCATGTCCAGCTTTCCCAGCTCGCCGCTGTAGGAAATCATGTCGCGGTTGAGCTTCAGGTAGTAGCACTGCGGGTTGCCCCACATCAGCCATGCCTGTCCGTCGTCGTCAATGAGGACGGTGGGGTCGATGTGATCCCATGAGCCGTTCTCGAAGAGAGGCTTGCCGATGGCATCCTTAAAAGGCCCCGTAGGTGTGTCGCCCACCGCCACGCCGATGGCCATGCCGCCAGAGAGCTTCGAGTGGGCGCAGATGTACCAGTAGAACTTGCCGTTGCGGGCAACGCACTGCGAGGCCCAGGCGCGGTCGTCGGCCCAGGAGAAGCTCTCCAAAGCCAGCGGTGAGCCGTGGTCGGTCCAGTTGACCATGTCGGTGGTGGAATACACGCGCCACTCCTGCATCCAGAAGAAGTCGGCGCCGTCCTCGTCGTGGCCGGTGTACACATACATCTTGCCATCGTGCACCATCGGTGCGGGGTCGCTGGTGAACCAGGTCTGCACGAAGGGATTCTGTGCCTTAGCGGCCAATGCTGCCAGCAGGCAGCCGCAGATAAACTTTGCTTTCATTTTAGGTGGGTAATAAGAATAATGCTGCAAAGTTAATATGTTTTTGCCTAATTTATTAACAACATTGTTTCCTTTGTTTTTGTTTTTGTTCCAAAATTATTGTTTTGGTCTCAATTCTTTTCCATGAGGAGAAACAACATTCGTCTATAGAAAGCTCCGCCTCGTTTCTGCAGTTTGCAGGAGGATATTCCCAAGCAAACACTTTTAACAAATTCAACTGTAGCAAGTTTTGGAGTTAAAGGAGTTAAGGGAGTTAAAGGAGTTAAAGACAATACCTTTGCTATGGATTTCAACCCAGAGACAAAGGCTTTTCATGGAGAGTCATTTGTCTTTAACTCCTTTAACTCCTTTAACTCCTTTAACTCCTGAAAGATGAGCGAAATAGGTCAACTGCTATATCATTGCCCCTAAAAAGAGGGTGTGGCTCCCTCGCTATTGCTGTGGCGCGAAGACCTTGAACGCATAGCCTTGCTCCAGGAGCCACTCAATGCTCTGGGGCAAGGCTGTGCGCAGTTTGTCGATGGCCTTGAGGGAATCGTGGAAAACAATGATGGACCCCGGACGGGTGTAGCGCTTCACATTGTTGAAGACATCTTCGGCGGTCATCCATTTGGAGTAGTCGCGGGTGACGACGTCCCACATCACCACTTTGAATTTGCGCGAGAGCCACGCATACTGGCTGATGCGCATCCAGCCGTGGGGCGGACGCATGTAGTGGCTGTGGATGTAGGCATTGGCTTTCTCCACATTATACATATACTCCTTGATGGAGTGACGGAAGCCGCTGATGTGATTGTGGGTATGGTTGCCCAGCTGGTGGCCCTCAGCCTTGATCTGCTCAAACAGCTCAGGGTATTTGCGCACGTTGTCGCCCACCATGAAGAACGTGGCCTTGATGCCGTAGTGGCGCAACGTGTCGAGGAGGAAGGGTGTGGATTCGGGGATGGGGCCGTCGTCGAACGTCAGATACACTGAACGCTCGCGACGGTCCATTCTCCAAAGGGCTTTCGGATAGAGCCAGCGGAGGTAGATGGCTGGTTGCTCAATAATCATGGTGCCGAGCCCTTATTCCATCTTGCCTCCCTTCTTGAGGAATGTCTCCAGCAACGTCACCTGTTGCTCCTCAAGTGCTTCTATCTTCTCGCTGTCGAGGGCAGCATAGAGGTTCTTGATAAAGCGCAAGAAGCTGAAGTGCATCAAGCAATCGTTGTTGTAAACCTTCATGACGTCATCGTCAAACGACTCGTAGTAGGTGATGTACTGCGTGGAGCGCTTCCACAGTCCGTCGAGGATGGGACGGGCCTTCTCCGCGATGGTCGAGTCGTTTTGGCCGATGTGGAGGTAGAGCTGTGCCTCGTAGAGCGACGAGGCGTCGTAAGGCACGTTGGTGGCCGGCAGCTCCTTGTCGAGCTTCTCCAGCACCTTCAGCGCCTTGTCGTTCTTCTCCTCTGCCTTGTCGGCCATTTCCTCCAGTTCCTTGTCGGAGATGGCAGCGGCGTCGCTCAGGCTATAGGCCTTGTCGAGTATCTCGTCGCCTTCCGACACCAGCTCGGTGGCCAGGTCCACCATCAGGCGGCGGTGGGTGTAGCACATGCGCATGACGGTCTCGTCGAGATAGATGCCTGGCGTGCTGACGCCTCCGAACTTGAAGCGCTCCATTACGTTCTTGTAGGTCTTCTCGGTGTCATAGCTGGTCATGCCGTCGGCCGTTGTGGTGTAAGGCGTGAGGCGGTAGACCAAACCCTCCTGTACGAAGTGGTTGCCCAGGTTCATCAGGTTCTCGCCGCCCACGGTCATGGCCACATAGATGGGCCGCTCCCAGTTGCAGTTGGCCAGCAGCTCCAGCATCATCAGCTTGCTCTTGGTGAGGTAGCGCATGCCGCGGAGCGAGATGGCCATGCGGTCGGGAATGCTGTTGAGACTGTCGGCGTGGGTCTTGAGGCTGTCGCCCTGGATGAGCATGCCGCTACGCAGCACGGCTTCCTTGTCGATGGTGATGAAGACACTGTCGGTGGGGATGCAGTGGTAGTCGGGACCGATGGGGTTCTGCACCCAGTACTTCAGTATGTTCTTCAGCTCGAAGGGCTCGTCGCCCCACGACTCGCGTGCCATGTCGGGTGACTCCTCGTAGATGGCTTTTATCTGATCCTTGTACTGCGGCACGACAGGCACGACGTCGTTGGTGCCCGACACATAGTTCAGTCGGGGCCAGGTGATGGGCAGGCCCGGCGAGTCGTAGGCCGGACGCACCATCTGGTCGATGTACCAGTCGGTGCTGAGGTAGCTCAGGTTGCACACGCGGGCGTCGGTGCGGAAGCCCTCGGTGTCTTGGTTGTACCACAGGGGGAAGGTGTCGTTGTCGCCGTTGGTGAAGATGATGGGGTTGCCCTCGTCCTGCAGCGACATGAGGTAGTTCTGGCCGAAGTCGCGGCAGGTGTAGCGTCCTGAGCGGTCGTGGTCGTCCCATGTCTGCGAGGCCATCTGTATGGGCACTATCAGGCATACCAGCGACACGACGGCGGCCAGAGCCACGCGCATCTGCTTGTTCTGGCTCTTGATGAGGTTGTTCAGCCAGCTGATGATGGCTGCCACGCCCATGCCGCACCAGATAGCGAAGGCATAGAACGAGCCGGCGTAGGCATAGTCGCGCTCACGCGGCTGCAGCGGCGTCTGGTTGAGGTAGATGACGATGGCCAGACCTGTCATGAAGAACAGGAAGAAGACGACCCAGAACTGCTGGATGCCCTTGCGGCCGCGCGACAGCGCCTGCCAGAACAGACCGAGCAGACCGAGGATGAGCGGCATGGCATAGAACACGTTGTGGCCCTTGTTGTTCTTCAGGTCGTCGGGCAGCAGTGACTGGTCGCCGAGGAAGGCATTGTCGATGAACGAGAAGCCCGAGATGGCGTTGCCCTTGTCGCGCTCGCCGTAGCTGCCCTGCAGGTCGTTCTGACGGCCCACGAAGTTCCACAGGAAGTAGCGCCAGTACATGTAGTTGCACTGGAACGAGAAGAAGAACTTCAGGTTGTCGAGGAAGCTGGGGATGGTAATCTTGTTGCCGGGATAAAGCCTGGAGTCCACCTGGCTGCCGCTGAGGCCGCCTATCCATGACTTGTAGAAGCAGACGTGGCACGGGCCGTCGCTGCCGCTGCACAGCTCTTCGTCGGTGTGGTTGCCGCTCTTCATCGACGAGTACATGCGTGGGAAGAATACGTTCTGTGCGTAGACAGCCTCCATCTTGTGGTCGGCAATGAAGTATTCGTCGGGATCGTCGGGATGAACCTTCTCCTTGCGCTGATAGACGGGCGCCTTCTCCACTATCTTCTGATAGCCTTTGTCGTCGGGCTCAGGCTCTGAGGCAAAGGTCTGTCCGTAGAGCAACGGGCGGTCGCCGTACTGGTCGCGGCTGAGGTAGCTGCCCAGGGTGAAGATGTCCTCGGGCGAGTTCTGATCCATCGGCGGGTTGGCGCTGGAGCGAATGACGATGACGGCATACGTTGAGTAGCCAATCATCAGCATCAGCATGCACAGCAGCGTCGTGTTCTTCAGACGGGCAGAGATGAGGGGCTTGAACTCCTTCGAATTGCGGCGGAAGAACAGTGCCCATGCCACGATGGCCAGCACAACGATGCCGGTGATGAAGGCGCCCCAGCCGTAGCCGTAGAACGGGACGCCTAAGAGGCCGAAGCCGCAGAGGAAAGCAATGTTCTGGCGCTTCCAGTTCTTCTCGGTGGCGTGCTGTGTCTCGTAGATAGCCCAGATGACGCTGCCGATGAGCAGTACGAGATAGACCAAGACACCCGTGTTGAACGGCATGTGCAGGGTGTTGACGAAGAACAGCTCAAACCATCCACCGACGGTGATGATGCCGGGCACGACGCCATAGAGCACGGCGGCGAGGATGACAAACGACACGCAGAGTGCGAAGATGGCACCCTTGGCGTTGGCGTTGGGGAAGCGCTTAAAGTACCACACCAGCACGATGGCGGGCAGGCACAGCAGGTTCAGCAGGTGGACGCCTATCGAGAGGCCTGTCATATACATGATTAGCACCAGCCAGCGGTCGGCGTGCGGCTCGTCGGCGTGCTCTTCCCATTTCAGGATGAGCCAGAACACCACGGCGGTGAAGGCCGAGGAATAGGCGTAGACCTCGCCCTCGACGGCTGAGAACCAGAACGTGTCGCTGAACGTGTAGATGAGTGCTCCCACCAGGCCCGATGCCTCGATGGCAATGAGTTTCCAGAGTTGAGAGTTGGATGTTGAGTGTTGAGTGACATTTGTATTGCCTGTAGAGGTAGTGCCTCTCAACACTAAACTCTCATCGCTGAACAAAAGACGGCGCACCAAGTGCGTGATGCTCCAGAAGAGGAAGAGGATGCAGGCAGCCGACAGCAGGGCGCTCATCATGTTGACCATGCGTGCCACTTGGGCAGGGTCGCTGGTGAACTGTGAAAACAGGTTTGCGGTGAGCATGAAGAACGGCGCACCGGGCGGGTGGCCTACTTCCAGCTTGTAGCCGGTGGTGATAAACTCAGGACAGTCCCAGAACGAGGCTGTAGGCTCGATGGTGGAGCAGTAGACAAAGGCGGCTATGAAGAACGTCAGCCAGCCCAGCACGTTGTCCACTAAGCGGAATTGTTTCATTCTCGTTTGTTGGTTATTGTTAAATGATTATTGTATGTTAGAAGCAGATACCGAAGCTCAGCTGATGCATCTTCGGGCCGCGGTCTTTCTTGAAGAACTCCATCGGGCAGTATTTGCAGTAGATGGAGGGCAGCCACGGAGTGCGCAGCTTCATGAAGCCGTCGATGGTGATGGGCCGCTGGCCTATCTTCTTTGTGTGTACCTCGTAGTCCTCACCGTCTTTCTCGTATTCACGCTGTCCGGTGGCATGGACATTCCAGTTGACGAGGGCACCGACGGTGATGCCCCAGTCGTGCTCCTTGTCGAAGTAGTGGGTGTAGAGCAGGGGCAGCTGGATGCTGAAGGTCTGCAGGCTCGTGTCGTGCTCTTTTTCTGTTGCATCATAGGGCACCAGCGTCATCACGTCGTTGACCTTTGCCCAGTGGGTCTCATCATCCATTGCGTAGCCGTGCCAGTTGATTCCCCAGCCTATGCTCCACTCGTTCTGCTTGCCGTAGGGATGCCAGTCCCACGTGGAGCCGACACCTATTTCAAACGAGGGCCACACCTTGAAGTCGTAGCCGTCGGGCGTGTCGAGCATGGTGTTCAGACCAACGTTGAAGTGCCAGGAGTGTGTCCACTTGCTGGGCTTGCCGTTCTTCTTGATGGTAATTTTGTTGAAGTCGCGCACATTCTTGACGGTGCGGCGCACGGCCGACGTGTCGGGAATGCTGATGCGCTGCATATAGTGGAAGTCGGGGTCTTCCTTGGTGCCGCTGATGACGATGCGCTGCACGGTGTCGCGTGTCTCTATCTTCACCTTCTTGGCATCTTCTATCACCAATGTGTCGTTTACTTCTGTGGCAAAAACCGGCGTGGCGAGGCATCCAAAGAGGATGGCTGCCATGATGTCCTTCGTTTTCATGCTTTTTCTTCTCTTTTTTTATAATCACTTTTTTGATTCTTTCCACAGCTCATACTCGTCGTCCCAGTCACGCTGGTCCTCGATGCGCTGCTTGATTGCGTCGCTCAGCGGCGGCACACCCAGCTTCTGCTTCAGGCGGTCGATGTCGGCATCGGTATATCCGGCCTGCTTGCGGCGTTCCTCCATTGTCAGCCTTTTGTCGGCACGGAACTGGGCCTTGGTCATGTAGACCACGCTGTCTACATAGAGTTCAGTACGCTCTTTGAACACCTCGCGGGCAGTGCCGCCCAGCAGGTTCAAGTCGATGCTGCCGTCGAAGACCACGCGCTTCAGGTTGCCCTGCGGCACGTAGTCGATGCCTTCCTCCAATTGGTAGACGGCGTCGGCCTGCACGTTAGAGAGCTTGGCCTTGACAAGGAGGATGTTGATGCTCATCGACGTGTCGGGTGCCAGCGCATCGTATTTCATGTACATCTCCTCATGCTGGGCGTCCTTCGTGATGGTGCCACACAGCCTGCCCTTGGTGTAGACGCGTGTGGTATTGCCCTGCTCATCGATGGTATAGACCTTCGGCATCTTGCGGGCCTTCTCGAGGAAGGTGTAGGGCTTCAGCTCGTAGAAGTCCATGATTTCGCCATTCATGTCGGGGTGCACCAAGTCGCGACCTACCATAATCCTGGCTCCGTCGTCCTCGTCGCGGCTGTAGCGCACGTCGAGTTCGCAGATGCCTTCGTGCACACGGTAGAGCTTATGCTGACGATCCTTGATGTGGGCAATGCCGTCGTCCACATAGCGGTAATAGCCATAGATGCGCATACAGTAGCTGCGCTTCTTTTGGTAGTCCACGCCCTCCAGCTTGAACTCCTTCCAGATGTCGTCGTCGGCGGTCTGAGCCTTGACAGGCATGTTGGCTACAAAGCATAGCAACAAAGCCGCTATGCAGACTGTGTAGCGTCTTTCTCTCTTGTCTTTTACAAGCATAATAAAGATGTTTTTGCAAAAACTGCCCGCAAAGGTACGAAATAATTATGAATAATGGATTGTGATTTGTTATTTTTTTCTTAACTTTGCCCCAAAATTGATAAAATATGCAAAAGAACATGAAAAATTGGAGAGAAATGACGATGGCGCTGCTGCTGACGGTAGCGCCTGTGGCCGTTGGTGCCCGTGAGGCCACGGTGACTTCGCCCGACGGTAAACTGCAAGTGACAATCAATGACGAGGGAGGCCGCGCCACCTACACCATCACCCTCGAAGGGCAGCCCATGCTGCTGCCTTCCGCCTTAGGCTTCAAGGCCGACTTCGGCGACTTTACGCAGGGACTGAAGATCACCGACACGAAGGCGGAGCAGACAGACAAGTGCTACGAGATGCGGCAGGTGAAGCAGAGCCATATCCACTACGTCGCCACCCTGCTCACCGTCAATTTTGAGAACAGCAAACAGCAGCAGATGTCAATGGAATTCTCCGTTAGCAACAACGACGTGGCCTTCCGCTACCTCATTCCCCGTCAGAAGGGCGACAACCCCAAGAGTGCCGTCATCCTTGATGAATCCACCGCCTTCTCTCTGCCCGAAGGCACCACCACCTTCCTCACCCCGCAGAGTGGAGAGATGGTAGGGTGGGAGCGCACCAAGCCCAGCTACGAGGAGGAATACAAGGCCGATGCCCCCATGACCGCCCGCAGCCAGTATGGCAAAGGCTACACCTTCCCCTGCCTGTTCAAGGTACAAGCCCCCCCTACGGCCTCCGAGGGGGCTTCAAATGCAGGTAAAACCCGCAAAAAGTCAAATGTAGCCCCCTCGGGGGCAGAAGAGGGGGCGTGGGTGCTCATCTCCGAGACGGGCGTCAGCAGCGCCTACTGCGGCAGCCGCCTTTCTGACTTCCAAAGTAATGTAGCCCCCTCGGGGGCAGAAGGGGGGGCTCCGGGCTTCTATCAGATAGCCTATCCTATGCCAGGCGAGAACAACGGCAATGGCACGTCGGCCCCCGGCATCGCCCTGCCCGGCAGCACGCCTTGGCGCACCGTCACCGTCGGCACTACGCTGAAGCCCATCGTAGAGACTACCATCGCCTACGACGTGGTGGAGCCGCTCTACGAGCCCACCATCGACTACGCCTCGGGACGCTACACCTGGAGCTGGCTCATCTGGCAGGACAACAGCATCAACTACGCCGACCAGGTGAAGTTCATCGACCTCGCCTCGGCCATGGGCTTCGAGCTGTGCCTCGTCGACAACTGGTGGGACGAGCGCATAGGCCGCGACCGCATCGCCGAACTGTCACGCTATGCCCAGTCGAAGGGCGTCAGCCTGATGCTCTGGTACAACAGTAATGGCCATGAGAACAATGCCCCGCAGACACCGCGCAACTGCATGAACAACAGCATAGCCCGCGACCGCGAGATGGCATGGATGCAGTCGATAGGCGTCAAGGGCATCAAGGTGGACTTCTTCGGCGGCGACAAGCAGGAGACGATGCGTCTCTACGAGGACATCCTCTTCGACGCCAACCGCTACGGCCTGCAGTGCATCTTCCACGGCTGCACACTGCCCCGAGGATGGGAGCGCATGTACCCCAACTATGTGGCCTCCGAGGCTGTGCTGGCCTCCGAGAACGTCTTCTTCAACGAGGGCGCTGCCATCCGCGAGCCCTTCGACCTCACCATGCACCCCTTCTGCCGCAATGCCACGGCCACCATGGACTGGGGCGGCATCATCATGAACAAGTACATGTCGCCCGACAACAAGAGCCGCCACCCGCGGCACACCACCGACATCTTTGAGATGGCATCGGGCATCACCATGCAGACGGCCATACAGTGCGTGGCCATGCAGCCCAACAACCTGCAGGAGCTGCCGCAGTTTGAGATGGACTGGCTGCGGCAGATGCCCACCACATGGGACGAGACACGGTTCCTCTGCGGCTATCCCGGCCAATATGTCGTGCTGGCTCGCCGTCATGGCGACGACTGGTACGTGGCTGGCCTCAACGCTCAGAAGGAGCCGCTGAAGCTGACACTCACCCTCGACATGTTCCCCGCCAAGGCCCAGCTGAAATACTACGTCGACGACCCGAAGACCGGACAGCCCGTGCTGACCACGCTGAAGCTCGACAAGAAGCAGCAGGCTCGCGTGGAGATACAGCCCAACGGTGGCATCATCGTGCAGCAATAGCCAGGTGCCGAAGGCAGAACTCGGGTAACGAACTGACCTGTTTCGCGCCATAACTATGTCCCTCCATCCCTACGGCATGTACCTTTTTGCCATCTGGGGCTTTTATGCAAAAGTTTCCTGCCGAGAAACCTTTGGTTTCCTGCCGAGAAACCGATGGTTTCTCGGCAGGAAACTTTTAAAACCCATGCTGCCTTGAAAATGCAGGATTCTCACATGGGTAGAAATCCACAGAAAAGCTATTGTACCAATTTGTTTTTCTTGTTTTTATTGGTTTTTATTGGTTTTTCTCAATCCGCTTCGCGGTATCAACTCACACAGATAGCGGCGCAACGATGTCTTTTCATCCGCACAGGTCGTAAAATCCGCTGTTGAAAAAAGGATGATAGGTATCATCTTTATTTAAACAAAATGGCTTTTTGCTCTGAAATTGCTGTTATTTGGTGAGTGGTTTTCCTGTCAAGACAAAAAAAGAATGTAATTTTGCAGAGCTATTCGCAGATGAAATCTAAATCCTATACTACTATCATGTACAAAAAACTTTTCATGTGTATCCTGCTGGCCGCCGTGAGCCATGTGTCGGCACTGGCCCTGACGGTGGATAACCTGCGCGTGCAGTCGCTGCGCAATCCGAGCGGCATCGATGTCACGGCGCCACAGTTCTCATGGCAGCTGCAGTCCGACGAGCGCGGCGTGATGCAGACGTCCTACCAGTTGACGGTGTTCACCGATGCCGAGGGCATGACCAAGGTGTTCGATTCCGGCATCGTCATGAGCAGTGAGTCGGCTCACGTCGCCGTGAGCACTATTCCCTTGCAGCCCGCCACCCGCTACTACTGGCGTGTCACGGTGAGCGACAACAAGGGCCATCAGGCCACATCGGCTGAGACGGCCTTCTTCGAGACAGGCCTGCTGTCGGCCGGCTGGAGCGGCGCCACATGGATCAAAGCCGCCGACAAGGCCGCCTCAGAGGTGAAGGACTACACCGTTGAGGGCCTCGTGCGCATCGAGCACACCGCTGCCGGTCTCTGCTTCGCCATGCAGGACGCCTCCAATTTCTACTACTGGCAGCTGAACACCGAAGGCGACTACCCGCGCCTGCGGCCTCACGTCTGGGCCAACGGCAACCCGGCCTG
The DNA here is from genome assembly GCA_016285055.1 of Prevotella sp. Classification (GTDB taxonomy): domain Bacteria; phylum Bacteroidota; class Bacteroidia; order Bacteroidales; family Bacteroidaceae; genus Prevotella. The sequence continues at coordinate 52,554 of JAEEPZ010000008.1, read as the reverse complement.
CCTGGCCGACGTCGACCTGCGCGGCAAGGTGGCGCTGAACAACACCGACGAGTTTGCCTTGCGTATTGAGGTGACAGGCGCCCATCGCGCGCGTGCGTATATAAATAATGTGTTGGTCGACGACCGCACCGGCAACTTCAAGTTTGGCCTCGTGGGTATGCGCGAGGACCACGGCGAGCGCGACGGCCAGGAGGAGATAGGCGTCTACGACGACATCCGCGTGACGACGCCCGACGGCACGGTGCTGTTCTCCGAAGACTTCTCTGTGGGCAACAGCTTCACTGGCGGCACCGTCACCGACGGCAAGCTGCGCATCGTGGGGTCCAAGACAGGCCATGTGCTGGTGTGGCAGATACCCGACGAGGGTATGCCGATGTTTCGCAAGTCGTTCAGCGTAGGGCGCAAGGTACAGTCCGCCATGCTCTTCACCAGCGGTCTGGGTGTCTACGACCTCTTCGTCAACGGCCATCGCGTGGGCCATCAGCAGCCCGACGGCACCACCCTCTACGAAGAGCTGAAGCCCGGCTGGACCGACTACCGCAAGCGCGTCTTCTACAGCACCCACGACGTCACGGCACTCCTCAGCGAGGGTCGCAACGCGCTGTGTGCCCTCGTCACCACTGGCTGGTGGGCCGGCGCCGTCATGCACGGTGCCTACAGCAATACCGAGCTCGGCTTCATGGCCAAGTTGCTCATCACCTACGACGACGGCACGCAGGACATCGTCGTCAGCGACCTGTCGTGGCGCTCGTCGCGGCATGGTGCGCTGAAGCTAGGCGACATCTACGACGGCGAGATTTACGATGCCCGTCTGGCCGATGACTGGACGGCAGCCGACTACGACGACAGCACGTGGGACGGCGTGGCAGCAAACACCAGCTTTCACGGCCAGGTCGATGCCTTCACCGGCGGCTACGTGCTGACCCTGGCCGACCGTGTGCAGCAGGTGCGTACAGCCACTGTCTACGATGGCATCACCGCCACCGGCACCGACTTCGGCATGGCCCATGTCGTCAGCACACTGCAAGGCGCCCAGCCCGTCAGCGTGAAGAAAGGGCAGACCGTGTTGCTCGACTTCGGCCAGAACATCGTGGGGTGGGTGGACTTCAAGGTGAAGGGCCAGGCCGGCTGCAGCCTGAGAATGCGCTTCGTCGAGATGCTCAACGACGACGGCTCGCGCAGCCGCGGCAACGACGGGCCCGGCGGCACACCTTATCTGGCCAATCTCCGCTCGGCCAAGGCGTCGCTCCACTACACCCTGCGTGGCGACGCCGACGGCGAGCAGTATCATCCCTCGACCACCTTCTACGGTTTCCGCTATTGTGAGATTACGCCGTCGTCCGACATCGAACTGCTCAGCATCGTGGCACAGCCCATCAGCTCGTCGACCGACGACGCCGGCTCGCTCAAAACCAGCAATGAACTGGTCAACCAGCTGTTCTCCAACATCACCTGGGGCCAGCGCGGCAACCTGCTCAGCATCCCCACCGACTGCCCGCAGCGCGACGAGCGCTTAGGCTGGACGGCCGACACGCAGGTTTTTTCGCGCACCGGCCTCTTCAATGCCAACATGTGCTCGTTCTACCTGAAGTGGATGCAGGACATGCGCGACGGCCAGAACGCTGAAGGCGCCTATCCCGGCGTGGCCCCCGAGTGCTGGGGCACGCCCTTCGGCCAGTGCGTTTGGGCCGATGCCGGCATCCTCGTGCCCTACAACATCTATGTGATGACGGGCAACATCGAGGCGCTGCGACAGAACTATGAGTCGATGGAGCGCTACATGGACTACCTCGCCACACAGGTGTTCGACGGCTACAAGTACAACGGCGGCGGACTGACCTGGGGCGACTGGCTCTCCTTCGTCACCACCGACACACGCTACATCGCCGTGGCCTACTACGCCCTCGACGCGCAGCTCATGGCCTACATGTCGCGCCGTCTCAGCCAGAGCGAGGACGATGTCTATGCACAGAACGCGGTGAAGTACGAGCAACTCTATCAGAACATCAAGGCCGAGTTCCGCTCGCGCTACATCAGCCCCACCATCAGGCAGAACACACAGACGGCCTATCTGATGGCCTTGGCGTTCAACCTATTAGAGGAGGGCACCGAGCTGAACACCATCAAGAACCGCCTCTCAACGCTCATCGTCCGCAACAAGTACAAGCTCAACACGGGCTTTGCCGGCACGGCCATCCTCAACACCACGCTGTCGAGCTTCGGCATGACCGACCTTGCCTACGACCTGCTGCTGCAGCGCGACTGCCCCTCATGGCTCTACAGCGTCGACCAGGGCGCCACCACCATCTGGGAGCGCTGGAACAGCTATACCCGTGAGACAGGCTTCGGCGACCCCGGCATGAACTCGTTCAACCACTATGCCTACGGTGCCGTCGGCGAATGGATGTACCGCTACATGCTCGGCATAGAGTACGACCCCGAGGCTCCGGGCTTCCGCCATATCATCCTGCAACCGCAGCCCGACCGCCGCACCACGCTGCCCGACGGCCAGCCGCTCATCACCCATGCCGCAGGCCATCACCACAGCTACTACGGCGACATCCGCTCAGCATGGCAGGCCGACGGCCAGGATGCCCTGACCTATGAGTGCACCGTTCCCGCCAATGCCACTGCCACGCTGCACCTGCCCGCCGCCGATGCGCAGACGCCGGTCTATGAGAGCGGGAAGCCCGCCGCTCAGGCCGAGGGCGTGGAGTATGTGGGCTATGCCGACGGCTGCCATGTGTTCCGCCTCGGCTCAGGCACCTACCGCTTCACGTCAAACCTGCAGTCAGCCATCCGTTCACCCCGCACTGAGGTGAACGGCACCGGCCATGCGGCCTATGACCTGCTGGGGCGTTGGGTCGCCGCCAGCCCCGATGCCCTGTCCTTACATTCCGCCAAGGGCATCTACATCACAGGCAATAAGAAGGTTGTTGTGTCGTCAAGGTAACAAGAAATCGGCTCCTGCCTTGGTTGCGATGGCGCTGGCCACCGTGAAGGCGGTGGTCCATGCGGCTTGGAAGTTGAAGCCGCCCGTGACGCCGTCGATGTCGAGCACCTCGCCGGCGAAGTAGAGGCCGGGACGTGTGCGGCTCTCCAAAGTGTTGGCGTTGACGGCCGAGAGTGACACGCCGCCGCAGGTGACGAACTCGTCGCGGTGGGGCGCACGGCCGCTGGTGCGATATTCGTCAGCCACCAGCACGTTGACTAATCGGCGCTGCTCCTTCGCGTTCATGCTGCCCCACGGCGCATGGGCACGCTGCCCGAGGGCTTTCTCGCACAGATAGACCCATAGGCGCTGCGGCAACTGCAACGGCGCCACGGTGGTGAGCATCTTCTGAGCACACTGCTTCGCAAGGCCGCCGATGGCCTGCGTCGCCTCCGCCTCGGTGACGCTTGCCCAGTTCACCATCAGCGGCGACTGGTAGCCACATTCCGCCAGATGGCGTGCCGCATAGCTCGACAGCCGCAGAATGGCGGGGCCGCTCATGCCCCAGTGCGTCAGCAGCAGCGGCCCGTCGGCCCGGAGCTTTGTGCCGGGGATGAAGGCTGTGGCGCAGGGAATGACAGTACCTGTGAGGGCGTTCAGCGACGGGTCGGCAATGCTGAGCGTGAAGAGCGACGGCACCGGCTCGACGATGTCCTGCCCTAACCAGTGCAGGTTCTCGGCATGGGGCTGGCCGCCGGTGGTCACGCAGACGTTGCCGAAATCGGCTGTCTCGTCGAGCGTTGTGATGCGGCATCCAGTCTTGACAGTGACGCCCAGGCGTCGTGCCTCGGCCAAGAAGAGGTTGATGATGGTGTGTGCATCCTGCGACATGGGAAAGACGCAGTGGTCGGGCTGTGCGGTCAGCCTTACGCCTCGGTGCTCGAACCACTGCCATGTGTCTTGCGGACTGAATGTGCGGAACAGCCGGCCCAACAGCCGGTGGCCGCGTGGGTAGACCTCCTTCAGGTCGCGGATGCCCTCGAAGGTGTTTGTCACGTTGCAGCGCCCACCGCCGCTCACCGCCACCTTGCGCAGCACCTTCTGCGCGCTCTCGATGATGACCACATCCATCGCAGGCATCATCTCCTTCAGGTTGATGGCCAGGAAGAAGCCTGCCGCTCCTCCGCCGATGATTGCTGTTCTCATATTGCTTCTATTGTTTGTACCACACCGCGCATTGTCAGAAATGCGATGAAAGCCAGCCAGAGGGCATCGTTGTGCATCGTCGGCGCCAGCAGCAGCCACAGCGCGAAGAACACCACGGCTGCCACGAAACAGGCCACCAACATGCCTTTGGCTCGCGTCATGCCAATGAAGATGCCGTCCCACACGAAGGCTGCCATGCCCGCAAAAGGAATGGCGACGGCCCAAGGCAGATAGTGTTGCGCCATACGGACGACGTCGCTGTCGGTGGTCAGCAGGCGCAGCAGCGTCGTGCCGCCTAGGGCATAGACGACGGTAAAGGTCAAGGCCATGATGAAGCCCCAGAGGAACAGGTGGCGTATGGTCAGCCTGAGCATGGCAGCATCGCCTGCTCCCACGTAACGGCCGGCCAGGGCCTCGCCAGCGTTGGCAAAGCCGTCGGTCATGTAGCTGTAGAGGGTGAAGAACTGCATCAGCAGCGTGTTGGCCGCCAGAATGAGCGCTCCCTGCGCCGCTCCCGCCGACGTGAAATAAAGGTTCACGCTGACCAAGCACACTGTGCGGAGGAAAAAAGCCCCCCCTACTGCCCCCAAGGGGGCTTCATTTGTCTGTTTGCAGGGTAATGTGTCCCCCTCGGGGGACGACAGGGGGGCTACTATTGCTGTCAGAAACCCCACCCACTGCGCCACCAAGGTGCCGATGGCCACGCCCACGATGCCCATGTGGAAGACGAGCACCAGCACCAACGACGTGGCGATGTTCACCACGTTCTGCCCGATGGCAATGACCATGGGCAGGCGCGTGTTCTGCATGCCGACAAGCCAGCCCGTCACCACGTAGAGGCCCAGCACGGCGGGCGCGCCCCATATACATATATAATAATATGGCGTGCAGAGTGCCGCGACATCGTCCTCGGCCTGCATCAGCCAGAAGGTGAGCATGCGCAACGGCTCCTGCAAGACGATGATGGCCGCGCCGAAGCAGAGGGCCATCGTCAGGTGTCGGCGCCGCACATGCCGTGTCACGTCCCAGCGCCCGGCGCCGTAGGCCTGCGCCGTCAGTCCGCTGGTGCTCATCCGCAGGAAGACGAACAGCCAGTACATGACATTGAAGATCATCGAGCCGACAGCGATGGCGCCGATATGCCGTGCGCCGCCCACATGGCCCATGATGGCCACATCGCACAGCCCCAACAGCGGCACCGTGATGTTCGACACGATGCTGGGCAATGCCAAGCGCAGAATCTGACGGTCAATGGTCATGGCTTTTAGGGGGGCCGGCTTTGTGCTTGATGCTGTCGTTGACCAGCGGGCCGTTGTCCTCCCAGGTGTTGCCGGGGCCGTTGGCATTCTTCAGGAACTTCTCGGCGGGCGTCCAGTTGCGGTGCACGGTGATGCCGCTGCTGCCCTCGTCGGTGTAGAGATAGAACCAGTGCTCGGGGTCGTGCACGTAGCCGGGACTGTAGATGCTGTCCACGACATTCTCCTCGACCATGGTGTGCGGCTGTGCGCCCAGGGTGTAGATGCCGGCGGTGTCGTACATGTGGCGGGCGTAGTGGTGGATGTAGTTGCCACGCACCACGTTGTCGGCCATGGCACAGGGCTGCTGGTTCCATCCCCATCCGACGCTGATGCCGGTGTAGCTGACGTTGCTCACCTCATTGTGCAGGATGCGGATGCCGCGCACAAAGCCGGCGCCGATGCCGAGGCAGCCCCAGTCCTCGTTGGCGGCATCGTCGATGCGGTTGTTGCTGATGACGAGGCCCGTGCATATTTCTCGGCGGTCGAAGGGATTATATGGCAGATGCGCCTCGTGGCCCTCAGGACCGAAGCTGCCCGCAAGGATGGCCGTGCCGCCGATGTCGCTGAACGTGCAACGGTCAATGGTTCCTCCGTCGACATAGCGATGGCAGTCGAGGGCCGTGGAGGCCGTATGGCGGAAGGTGCAGCCCTCGAAACGCAGGTTGGTGGCGCAGTTGACGGCGACGGCGGCAGCGGGGCGGCCCACCCACCCTTGGTTGTCGAGCTTGTGGTCGCCGTTGGGACGGCTGATTTGCGGGCGAATCTTGTATGCCTCAATCATATACATGCCGGCCTGCAGGGGGGCGTGGCCCTTGATGCTGGGGCGCAGCCACGTGGCGTGCTCAAAGGTTATTCCTTCGAGTGTGACGTCCTTCACGGGTTCGTCGGGCGTGCCCTCTGCCATCAGCAGCGTCTCCAAGGCAGGGGCTATGACCTCAGCTGTCCGCATGTCCTCGCCAGGCAGCGGCATGTAGTAGAGCTTCTGCGCGCGGACGTCAAGCCACCACTCGCCGGGCTGGTCCAACAGTTCCTTCGCGCCTGTCAGGTAGAAGGCGGAGTTGTGCTGACCGTCGGGCGTGACCATCGGCGACGGCCAGGGGTGCATGAAGTGGACATGGCTCTCAGGCTGGTGGAACGTCAGGGCTGCGGAATCGCCCTGCACAGTGATGCCTTTGATGCGCAGGTTGGCGATGCACCACATCTCGTGAAGCACCATCTCTATAGTTGAGAGTTGAGAGTTGAGAGATGAGAGTTGAGGGTTGAGAGATGAGAGTTGAGGGTTGAGAGATGAGGGTTGAGAGTTGAGAGATGAGGGTTGAGAGATGAGAGCTGAGAGTTTGGCTACTGCCTGACGGGGCACGTAGATGATTTCGCGCTGCTTGTCGACGCTGAGGATGCGGTGCATCTGCTCGAAGTCGCTGACGTCGCGGGCACGCACGGCTTTCCTGCCGTTCACCCAGAGCTGGCGAAACTCCAATGGGCGCCCGTTCCACAGGGGGACATCGGCCACCCACAGCCGGCCTTGCCTGCGCCAGCCGCCGATGGCCACGCCGCCGCTGAGGCGCACATCGCCCTCGGCCACTATGCGCGTGCCGCTGTCCTCGGGTCGCAGGATGACGGGCTGCGACAGGCGGTAGGTGCCGGGCTGGAGCTTCAGAACGACAAAACCGTCCTGCACACTGCCATGCAGCCGGGCCAGGCGCGCCTGCTGCAGGGCCTGCTCGATGGTGTACTCGCCGGGCTCTACCGTCAGCGTGAACGGTTCATTCTTTGCTGCCATGCACAAAGGCATCAGCATGAGGAAGAGAAGTCGATACATATATTCCTTTTTTTTAAGCAGTGGCGGCCGCTCAGGCCGCTCAAATGACGAAAATACAGATGGCGTTTTCATCATACCAAATCATCCAAGTAAGCGAAAACTACCAGTCGTCGGTGCGGAAGGAAGACACGGGCAGCCCGTCGTGCATGAGGTCGCCGACGACCCAGTCGTGGAAGGCGTAGCGCACGGCCACAGGTTTCTTCACGTCGGCACTGCGCACGTAGACGCGGTTGCGGCTAGTCCATACCTCTGCCGGATGGAAGATGCGGTCTTCGCCGGCCACCTCGAAGTTGTTGCTCGTCGTACCGTTCTCGAAATAGACCCATTCCTTCGAGCGGTCGAAGGCCACGACGGCGGTGTCGCCCCTGAACTCCACGGAGGAGTAGGCGGCAAAGTCGGGCAGGCCCTTCACGCCGTAGGTGTTGCTGAGAGCCAGAAGGGCCAAGCGCTCGCCGGCCATGCGTTTCTTCCGTGGATGGATGCCGTATTCCAGACCGGCGTCAAGGAGCACCGCCATGCGCGCATGACTGATGAGCGCCTCGGCCTGCAATTGCTGCTCGCGCAGATACTGGCTGCCGCTCCAGTCGATGAGGCTGTAGTCGTAAGGGGCTATCTGACAGTAATAGAAGGGGAAGTCGCCCTGCTGCCAGTCGGAGCGCCAGCCCTCAACCATGGCCTTCAGCAAGGGCGCATAGAAACTGTATCGCGGCACGTTGTCCTCGCCCTGATACCAGATGGCGCCTCGGATGGCGTAGCCGACGAGCGGTGCCAGCTGACCGTTGTAGAGTGCTGTGGGACAGCGCTGCTGCAGGCGCTTGACGTCCTCCTCGGCGATGGTCTGCTGCACCTGCGGGAAGGCGCGCAGCCATTCGGCCCGCATCCATGCCTCGCAGGCTGAGCCGCCGAAAGCCGTGCAGATGAGGCCCACGGGCACGCCGAGCTGACGGCGCAGCGCACGGCCGAAGAAATAGGCTGTGGCAGAGAAGTCGCGCACGCTGGCTGTCTCGGCCTCGCTCCACTGTCCGGTGACATCGCTCTGGGGCAGCAGCTGCGGGTTGCGCTTCACGGTGAAGAGATGCAGCAGCGAGTCGCGGCCGTGCAGCAACTCTTCCGTTGCGCCCTCTACGGGCTGGCCCTTGAACCCCTTCATCGGCATCTCCATGTTCGACTGTCCAGAGCACAGCCACACCTCACCGACGTAGCAAGTCAGGCTGAGGGTTGAGGGCTGCGCGCTCTTCTCGCTCAGCGTGATGGTGAAAGGGCCGCCAGCCTCGGGCGTGCGCAGCAGAACCTCGAAGGCACCGTCGCTGGCGGCTTTCACCTGATAGGCCTGCTTGTCCCATGATGTGATGATGCTGACGGTGGCGCTCTTGGCGGTAGTGCCCCAGAGCCGGCATGACGTCTGCTGCTGCAGCACCATGCCGTCGGCGAAGAAGGCAGGCATTTTGATCTCTGCTCTTGCTGACACAGCGATGAGCGTGAGTAATGCGCAGATAATCCGTTTGGTCATATTCTCAATGTTCAATGGTCAATATTCCATACTCAGTTTCACAGGGCCTAAGAGTCCGGCGGGCAGGAGGTCGTCGCCCTTGGTGCGATATTTGGCGTTGGTCCAGATGCCGTCGTAGGGCGGAGTGCCGCGGTCGGCGCCGCGCAGGGCGTTGTGCCAAGTGTTGACGACCTCAACCACCAGTTCGTTCTTGCCTTCGCGCAGATAGCCGTCGACATCGACGGTGTATGGCGGTAGCCACAGCACGCCCAGGTCATGGCCGTTTAGCCATACGTGAGCCATGTCGCGCACATCGCCTAAGTCAAGGACGACACGGTTCATGACGTTCTCGCCATGATAGTCGAGCGTGGTGCTGTAGCGCACATGTCCGCTGTAGTAGCGCACCTCGGGTTTCTTGTGGCCAGCCCACGAGAAGAGGGTGTCGCTCTTCAGCTTGACGCCGTTCTCCTTGAAGGACAGCTGCCAGCCTTTGGTCTTCCATTTGAAGACAGTCTTCGGCATGTCGGGACCCACCATCGGCTGATGCCAGCGGGCAGTGAGCTTTGGCCGGATGCTGTCCTCGCCAAAGAGGACGAACAACGACTGCCGGGGCTCCATCCTGACATACATAGCGGTGAGCGAGTCGCTGCTGATGACATCGTTGACATCGATGAAATAACGGTTTTTGAGCGGGTCATAGAACATGACGTTCTTCGAAGCACAGCGGAAAGTGGCCGTGAAGCGCCGCTCCTCATCCTGCTGGTTGCTGAGGAAATAGATGTCCTTCGCACCATCGCGGCGGTGGCAGAAGGCGATGCCGGGTGGCAGCTGCACATCGGGCGGCAGGCCTGCGATGGCCGAGTCGTGAAGCGGTTCGTCGATGACGATGACGCCCTGCTTCCTCAGCTCATCAGCGCGGGCTTTTGTTTCAGGAGAAAGTTGAAGCCCCTGCGGCATCACGAGCACAGGGTAGCAGGGAGGAGCAGAGGTCTTATGGGACTCATGGGTCTTATGGGACTTATAGGTCTCATAGGACTTATAGGTCTCATAGGACTCATAGGCCCCATAAGACCCATAGGACTCATAGGCCCCATAAGCCATCAGGCCATCAGGGTTCATCGAGTCGAAGTTGTAGCCGCCGAGGGCGTTGACCCAGGCGGCGGGGTCGGCGATGTTCGCGCTGTGCTTCACGCCTACGGGACTCTCCTCCATCGGCTGGCCGGCGTTGGCGAGACGCTCATGCTCGGCTGCTACGCGCTCGCTGCCGATGAGACCGGGCAGCATGTCGACCAATTGCTCCGGACGCCAGGCACGGCGTGGCATGCCGTCGCCGGTATAGACAGCGATGTCGACCACCGGCGTGCCCCGCTGCAACAGCTGCTGGCAGCGCGTGACATAGTCGACGAAGGCCTTGGCTTCAGGCATCCACGTCTGGTCGCGCTGGAAGAAAAGTCCTATCCCGTCGAGGGTCATACCGGGTTTGCGGTCCGTCCACGGGTTGTGGGCAAAGACGTGGAAGAACAGTCGGTTCATGCCAGACGCCAGCTGCCTGTCGAGCAGCGTCTTGAGCGAGGCGGGCGTCTCGTCCCACACGCCGCGCACCTCGGTGAATCCCTCAGCCTGAACGATGTTCTTGCCATAGACGTGAGCCCCGCTGATGGCGTCGAGCATGTCGTTGGGCTTGTCGTGCGTGGGCGAGTTCAGCCAGAACTCTCCCATTGGCGCGTCCACCGCCTTGTAGTGCTGCATGCCGTCGCTGACCATCGTCGGAGCGACGCTCTCGGCAGAGAGTGACACGCCGTATTGCCGTGCTTTCCCAGCTACCGTGGCGAAGAAGATGTCCTGTATGAGGTCGTTGACAGTGAGGCGCACGTCACGCAGCACCTGCTCGCTGCTGATGCCGAGGGCCTGGGCCTCGGGCATGGCGTCGATGGGCACACCGGCATAGACGGGCAGGAAGGGCAGCAGGTCGTAGCCGCGGCGCTTCTGAAACTCAGCGGCGAAGTTGCGGCTCCAGTTCTGCGAGCCGCACTCCCATGAGTCGACGTGCATGTATTTCACCACGCTGCTGTGAGGGCGCTGCATGAAGGCCCCAAACCAGCTGTCCACCTGCTTCGACACGGCAGCGGCTGAGAACTTGTCGCACTCTAAGCCCCGTGCACCGCCGGCCGTGGCATTGGTGTGGCCTGTGGAGGCATGGCCAATGCGCAGGATGCGCAGAGCAGTAGGGCCAGCCCCCCCCATAGGACTCATAGGCCCCATAGGACCCATAAGACCCATAGGACTCATAGCACCCACAGCACCCCTCCCCTCAGGCTGGCGCCAGAAGCTGCCGTTGAGGCTCTCGTACTGGTCGATGACGGGCTGGGCGGAGAGGCGGATGTCGTTCATCTTCAGCACGGGACTCCACTTCGCGGCATCAAGGTCTTCGGCGCCTGGCTCACTGCCCTCGGGCGTCCAGACAAAGCGGAAATGACGCGCCGTGGTTTCGGGCAGGGCGTAGGTGTAGTGGTTGGCGTTGTGGCGCAGGGGAATGGCGGTATTGGTGTTCTGCCAGCCCTGGCGCGGCGGCGTGAGCTGACGCACGTCGCGAAACGATGTGCCGCTGTCGTCGGTGCTGGCTTGGACGAGCAGGCGCTGCGTCTGGATATTGTTGGCCGAGGGGAACAGCTCGACGCTGCGCACGGTGACGGGGCTGTCGTAGGTGAACTGGATGTAGCCTGGCTGCGTGGCGCGGAAAGTGCCTTTCTCGTCGGGTTTTATGGTGCCGGAGACGCTGGGTGTGGGGACGATGGCATCGCCCCATACGGGACAGACGAAGGTGGCGATGTCCTCATAGTAGACGCCAGGGCTGACAGCTGGGGCGGGCAGTAGCGACTCAGGCACCGCCTCCTCGCGCGGATATGTTGTTTTTTCTGTCAAGCTCCGCTTAAGTCTGAGGTCATCAAGTGCGACGACGGTGTCGCTCCATACCACTTGCTGCATAGATTCCTCGGGCGTTATCCACGGTCCGCCAGCCAGGGCGAAGCCGTCGCAGATATGGAAGCCCATTTTCAGGCCGAGGCTGTCGGCCTGCTGCATGGCGTAGTCGATGAGCTGCCAGAAGCGTGGTGTCAGCTGTTGTGCCGGCTCGCCGGGCAGTGGCGGCAGGTCTTTGGGAGCCTGTTCCGTGCCGCGTATGGGCATGAGATAGCAGCCGCCGAGCCCCACGTCCTTCATCGCCTGCAGGTCGGCACGAATGCCAGCCTCGCTGACGGCGCCGTACATCCAGTACCAGAACGTCCAGGGCTTGCTGTCCTGTGGACAGGCCTCTTGCTTGCCTGCCATCACCTGTCCGGTCGTCAGAAAAAATAACGCCGCCAAACAGGCTAATTGAGTCTTTTTCAAAAGTAGCTTAGATTTTTTCAAAAGTAGCCTAGATTTTTTCAAAAGTAGCCTAGATTTTTTTCCATCTGTTTTTAGGCTTTTTTGGTGTGTTTCTACACGGTCATATTGATGGTGTGCTATTCGAATCGGAGCCATGCCTCGTAGATGTGGGGACCCTGCACGAAATGGGGTTGAGCCGAGGGGCCGTTGAGGTCGGTGGTGTTCACCTTGTTGCGCACGGCGGGGATGACGCTGAGCAGCGCGAGGCCCGTCTGCGGCAGGTCGTAGAGCAGATGGTCGCGGCCATCGCGCGGGGTGTAGATGCCGATAAAGGGCAAGGTGAGGCGTGGCTCGTTGCCGAATTGTTCTATGGTCTCGAAGTGCATCCAGTCCATTTCGGTATCGTATCCGTTCACTCCGGGGTTCTCAAAGGTCTTTTCCGGCTCAATGCCTATGTGACCCTCGGTGGTCTCAACCTGCATCCAGTCGACGTTGGCAAAGTAGCCTTTGAATTCAGGGTATTGCCATGATTCACCGGGGATAGGGTCGTTGTAGGCCGTCTCATGGTAGCCATACTGTGGGCCTTCCATGCGGTTCTGCCACACCCGGTAAGGGCCGCTGCCCACCCATCGTTTGCTCTTCACCTTTCCCTCGGGATAGTCGAAGCAGATGCCCATCAGGTCAACGACGCCGTTGAAGGTAGCCGTGACTTGCAGGTTGACGCTTCCGTCGTTATGGAACCGCCAGATGGCGTGGCCCATGGAGCCGTGGTCGTAGTAGGCGGTCAGTGTGTTTTTGCTCATGGAGAAGCGTTGGAAGGTGCCTTGGTCTTCGTATTCGGTGTAGAGCGTTTTCTTCTGAAAAGCCTGCTTGTCGTCGTGGTTGTAGAAACCGTCCTGTGAGCGGTCACTGCGCTTGGCGGCCACGAAGCGGGGACCATTGGCCAGGGAGTAGGTGTGGCCGGAGGTCTGCACTCGTAGCAGATGGCCAGTCTTTTTGGAGAAGGTATAGGTGGCGGGGCCTGCGGTGACGGTCAGCTCGCTGTCGGTCTCCTGCGAGCTAAGCTGCCATTCTGGCTGATGGGCAGGCTGCTCTGTGGCCTTATCTTCCTTCTTGATAACCGGCCATACCCAGGTGAATATTTCTTCGCCGTTCGGGTCGGTGGCGGTGATGCTGAGTACCTCCTCGTCTTTGGCTTTTAAATCCCAAAGCCATGAGTGCTGGCCGGGGCCAAGAGACGGAGCGGGTATGTTGAATTCCTTTAAGGTGCGAAGGCTCGTTTCGCCGTATTTGGGCATAGCCAGTAGCCTGCCCGTGAATCGGCAGTCCTTCAGATTGGTAAAGTCATAGGCATTGCGCACTTCGACGATGCTCTCGCCATCCTCGGCATTGGGGGGCACGCCATAGCGCAGTTGCACGGGGCTCCATATCTCCTTGATGGTGTAGAACGAACCTTCCTTCTCCATGTGCGGGCCTACGATGCCGTCAGCGCCGAAGTTGCCCACGGGATCCAGGATGCCGTTCTGGTCGGTACGCAGCACGGCCTGGTCCATCAGGTCCCAGAGGAAGCCACCAGCGCAGCGCTCGTTGTTCATCATCAGCTGCCAGTAGTCCTTAAGGCCGGCGCCGTGGCCACCGTCGTAGAGGCCGTGGAGGAACTCGGTGGGCATGAAGATCTCCTTCTGGCGCATGTATTCCGCCGTCTCGCCCCATGAGCGATAGTGCTTCGTCTCGAAGCCGTTGCGGTTGGCCCAGGGGTAGAGGACGACGCGCTGCTGCGGGTCTAACTTTGTGAAGACGGATTCTAACTCGTAGTTGAAGCCGCCCTCATTGCCGTTGCTCCAGAAGATGATGCTGGGGTGGTTGACGTCGCGCGTCACCATCTCCTCGGCTATCTGCGTGCCAACGATGGTCTCGTGGGCATTGTGCCAGCCCGGCAGCTCGCACTCCACATAGAGGCCGAGGGAGTCGCAGGCGTCAAGGAACTCCGGGTCGGCGGGGTAGTGAGAGAGGCGCACGGCGTTCATGTTCATGCCCTTTATCAGCTTGACATCCTCGACGTTCTTCGCTTTCGACAGCGCGCGGCCAGTCTCGGGGCGGAACGAGTGGCGGTTGACGCCCTTCATAATCACCTTCTGGCCGTTGATGAAGACGCCGTCGCCGTCATCACCGTTGTAAGAGTGGCGGTATTCGATGGTGCGAAAGCCGAACTTCTGGCGCTCCACGTGGAGCGTCTTGCCCTGCGCGTCCTTCAGTGTGAAGACGGCGGTGTAGAGGTTGGGTGTCTCGGCCGTCCAGAGCTTCGGGGTCTTCACCGTGAAGTCGAGGCGGGCCTGGTCGCTGGCTACGGTGACGGCGGGGCTGGTGGCCTTTTTCCCGTTGGCATCGACAATGTCGACACACAGCTGACAGGAAGGGAGGGCTCGGCTGAGGAACACGTCGGCCTGAAAGCGGCCGTCGGCCTTCGCGTCGATGGCTACGCGGCTGATGTTCTGCATGGGTTTGCTGACGATGAACACAGGGCGCCAGATGCCGCCGAAGTTCCAGTAGTCGGCACGCCGCTCGGCCATGTTCACCTGCGGGTTGGCGCTCTCTTTTGAGACCTCCACCTCCAGGAGGTTCTTCTTTGTGCCGAAGAACACACGGTCGCTCACGTCGATGGTGTGCCTCGTAAAGCCGCCCTGATAGAGGCCCTTGCCCGCCTTGCGCCCGTTGATGGTGACGTTGGCATCGGTGAAGACCGCCTCGAAGACGAGCAGAATCTGCCGTCCCTGCCACTCCTGCGGCAGCGTGAACTCGGTCTTGTAGAGACCTTTCTCATCGGCGATGCCCTCAGGCGTAGCCTTGCCGTAGAAGCGCATCCCGTACTGATAGGTGCCAAAGCCCTGCAGCTCCCAGCACGAGGGCACGCCAATCTTTGTCCACTCGCCGCTTTGCCGGCCATCAGTACATTTGAAGTCCCACTCCACCAAGTCGTCGCAGCCCGTGCCGCTGAGGTAGAGACGCTGGGTCTCCTGCGCCGCTATGTTGTTAAGTAAGAAGTAAGAAGTAAGAAGTAAGAAGAGGAGGCGTCTCATGAGCTATGGGTTAACGGTTGTGTTGATGGATGAACGTGTATTGGAATAGATTCTGATACGCAACTGGTGCTGCTTACTTTTGTCGATGCTGTATTTCTTCAGCACGCCGGGGCCGCAGCTGCTGTTGCCAAGGCCCATGACGGCACAGTCGATGCTGAGATAGGTCTTGCCTTGATCTTCCAGTTCGTAGTCGTGAGTCTTGCTGGCGATGTACTGGGCGGAGAAGGGGAGCGCGGAGAAGGAGAAAGCGCTGTCGACAGCCTCGATGCGGAGCTTCTTGCCTTTCTTCGTCTTCAGTTCTACGAGCGTGCAGTCTTCGTGATTGCCACTGTCCTGCGGACGCGGATAATGGACGTACTGCTCGCTGACGGTGCTCTTCCACAGGGCGATGGGACAGGAAGCCTTGCGGTCAGGATAGTTGTCCCACGGGCCACGGCCGTACCATGTCAGCTGCTCGTATTCGCGTGGCAGTTCAATGACAATGCCGAGGCGCGGCAGCTCAGGCAGACCGTCGGGTATGGTGAAAGAAAAGGTGAGCTCGTTGCCGTCCTGCTCCATCGTCATGGGGATGGTCAGCGTGTCGAGGCCGCAGCGCTGCCAGTCCTTTGCCAGCCAGTTGCCGAAGCTGCGGTCGTTGTCGGTGGGAGCACGGAAGACCTGCGGGCGTATGGCAGAGGCGAGAAGAGAGAGGTGAGGGGTGAGCGCTTGCTTCTTGGACGGCTGCGGCCTGTCCTTACTCTCACTTCGTGCCTCTGTCTGCTCACCTCCATAGACCGTCTGCACCTCATAGTATTTGGGTGTGAGAGTGCGGTCGCACATCACGATGCCGTTCAGGCAGAAAGCCTTGAGGTTAGGCTTGTCGCCAAAGTCGCCGCCATAGAGCACCTTGCCGTCGCGGATGATGCCTTGGTCTACCCAGTCCCAGATGAAGCCTCCCAGCATACGCGGGTGGCTGTTGATTTCGTCCCAATACTCCTGGAAGTTGCCCATGGCGTTGCCCATGGCGTGGGCATACTCGCTGGTGAGCACGGGGCGCGGCCCGCCATCGGAGCCAACCCAAGTACACCAGTCGCCTTCGCGCCCGGCAATCTCCAAGAGGCGCTCCCAACGGGCGTTCTCGGCCCGCTCCTGGTCGCTGCCTTCGGGAATACCGGGGTTGAGGTATTCCTGCATGACGCGGGGATAGAAGCGGGAGATGACATCGACTGTGGAAGGGTCGCTACCGTTGGGCATCTCTCCCTGTGCGCCTTCATAGTGGACAGGGCGCGTGGGGTCGAACTCATGGAGCCAAGCCGACATGGCAGCGTGGTTGGGGCCGTAGCCACTCTCGTTGCCAAGGCTCCAGAAGATGATGCAGGGATGGTTTTTGTCGCGCTCGGCCATGCGGATGGCGCGGTCAAGGAAGGCATCGGCCCACTCCGGCGTTGAGGCCAGCGTGCCGCGCAGGCCGTGGGTCTCGCAGTCGGCCTCGTCCATGACATACATGCCTATGGAATCGCACAGTTCGTACCAGCGTGGACAGTTGGGATAGTGGGCGAGGCGCACGGCGTTGATGTGGGCTTCCTTCATCAGCTGCAGGTCTTTCAGCATCAGCTCCTCCGTCATGACGCGGCCACGGTGAGGGTCATGCTCATGGCGGTTGACACCACGAATCTTGATGGGCTCACCATTGATGAGCAGCTGGCCGCCACGGATGCGAATGTCGCGGAAACCGACGCGCTGATGGACTTGCTCGATGACGGTGCCGTCCTGGTCTTGCAACTGGAGACGGAGGACGTAGAGGTTGGGATGGTCGACGCTCCAAAGGCGTGGATGGTCGACGTGTAGCGCCATGCGCTCGAACTTACGGTGGCCGCGCTGCGGGAACCACTCGTTCATGCGGGCCGCTTTATGGTCAAGGTCGAGGACTTCGCTGGCCGCAACATCACTGCTGCAGACAGGGCTGTCGCCGTCATAGAGTGTGGCGACAAGGCGGTAGCCCTCGCCCGTCTCGCCGTTGTAGACGGAGAAGGATGGATTGAGACACAGCTCCCACCCTTGGCCTTGCCCCTCGTGGGCAGTGTTAAGGGCCGCTCCGGCATCGGGGATGGTTCTGACGGCGATGTCGCGCAGTCGGATGTCGGGCGTATAGTAGAGGAGAATGTCGCGGTGGATGCCCCCGAAGCGCCAGAAGTCCTGGTCTTCGAGGTAGGAGCCGTCGCTGTATTTGTACACCTCAACGGCTATCTGGTTCTCACCTTTCTGAATATAAGGAGTGACGTTGAACTCTGAGGGTTCCATCGAGCCTTGCGAATAGCCGACATAGTGGCCGTTGAGCCAGACGTAGAAGGCCGACATCACCCCCTCGAAGCGGAGGAATGTCTGGCCGTTGTTTTTGTTTGTTGCGATGGTATCACGACATACCGGACTGCACCCCCAGTCATCGGGCAGGGTGAAAGTGCGGCGGTATTGGCCCGTAGGATTGCGCTCCTCATAGGTGGTCCAATCTTTTTTCGGCTCACGGGTGACATAGGGCGGGTCAATCTTAAAGGGATAGCCGGCAGAGACGTAGATGGGCGTGCCGTAGCCGTTCACCTCCCAGTTGGCAGGAACGGTGAAGGTGTCCCACGATGAGGCGTCGAAGTCAGTGCGGTAAAACGACGATATGCGTTCCTCGGGTGTCTTCGTCCAGCGGAACTTCCAGTCGCCATTGAGCAAGAGCGTACGGTCGCCGGGGGTCTCGCCGTAAGGGATGAAGTAGGCACGTGCCGGTTCACGGTTGACATGTAACACAGCAACATTCTCCCAGTCACGCCTGTCGTCGGCCAGCGTGGCGAGAGCGATGAAGAGTGAGAGGAGGGTTAGCTGATAGTGTCTCAAGTTTTCTCAGTAGTTGTTTTTGGAAAACCTGGCGGGATTGCCGCCAGGTATAAGGTTGGGGAGAGATGCTGCAGACGGTAGAACCGCCATGCGCACGGCTTGGTTAGTATTATTGTTCAGCGAAGGCAGCGGCTTCTGCGGCGGCAATGATTTCCTCCTTTGACAGCTCCGCAGGATTGTGCGTGATGTCAGAGAGGTCAAACTCGTCGCCATCATCGGCAGCTGCAGCTTCCGGGGCTTCCACGACTTTAGGAGCAACTGAAGCAGCTGAGCCTTTTGAAGCAGCTGAGCCTTTTGAGGCAACAGGGTCTTTTGAGGCAACAGAGTCTTTTGGAGCCTTCGAGACTTTGGGACTTTCTGCCACTACCGGGGCTTCAGAGAAATCGTCGATGTTAGGAGCGGCCGTGGTGGGCTCCTCTTCCATCTTCGTGCGCTCAGACTTCGCTGCGAAGATGCTGTCGATGAACTGCGGCTCGCGGCGCAGGCGCTCCAGCGTCTCTTTCGACGACAGCTGCTGCGCCTCTTTCTTAGAGTAGCCCTGAGCCTTGCCGCCTTCCACGCCCTCAATGAAGACCTGGAAACCGAAGATGGGAGAGCCTTTGTCGTCGGTTGTCTGCTTCAGCATACGGTATTCCATGCGGACGCGGTTCTTCTGCGTCCACTCCAACAGCTTCGACTTGAAGTTTACCTCCTTGTAGGCCACCGTGTCGATGTTCACCATCTGCTTCAGGATGCGCTGCTCCATGAAACGGCGCACGGCATCGTAGCCCAAGTCGAGGTAGATGGCTCCGACGAGTGCCTCGAAGGCGTTGCCGGCCATGTAACTGTTGTGTGCCCGCTGCTGCTGGCCCTTGCTCTGTATGAGCTCGTCGAGCCCCATCTCGTGTGCCAGCTTGCCCAGCGATTCGCGACTGACGAGCTTCGAGCGGGTGTTGGTGAGGAAACCTTCGCGCTTGCCTTTGAAACGCTCAAAGACAATATGCCCCACGACGGCGTCGAGCATGGCATCGCCGAGGAACTCCAGCCGCTCGTTATTCAGGGGCTTGCCTTTGTCGTTGCGCTGGCCGCTGCTTTTGTGCGTCAGGGCTATTTTGTAGTGTTCTATGTTGTGCGGATAGAAACCCATGATCTGCCTCAACGACAGGCGCAACTCCTTGTCGTCCTGGAAAGGCAGGCGCAGGCGCTCTATGAAATCGGTTAGTGTCATATTTCTCAGTTTAGAGTTAAAAGTTTAGAGTTTAGCTTGGATGATTCATGTCTTTTTCTTACGTTCCTGTATTGACGGCATCACTGCACTTGTTCACGCGGAAAGCCGGCGAGAAGTGTACAGGCCTTTGCTTTTCCCGTCTGGTGTCATGCCGTGAACAAAACAAGTTAGAGTTTGCTGCCACGCATGGAATGGCGGCAGCAAACTCTAAACTCTAAACTCTAAACAGCCCACTATGCAAGGTACTTCTTGAACACCACGCAGGCGTTGTGGCCGCCGAAGCCGAAGGTGTTGCTCAGGGCGGCGCGCACGGTGCGCTTCTGTGCCTTGTTGAACGTGAAGTTCAGGTTGTAGTCAATCTCCGGGTCGTCGTCGCCTTCCTCATGGTTGATGGTGGGCGGCACGATGTCGTTCTTCACGGCCAGCACGGTAGCCATAGCCTCCACTGCACCGGCAGCGCCGAGCAAGTGTCCTGTCATCGACTTCGTTGACGAGATGTTGAGCTTGAAGGCAGCGTCGCCAAACACTTCCTTGATGGCCTTGGCTTCCGAGATGTCGCCGACGTGTGTCGATGTGCCGTGCACATTGATATAGTCGATGTCCTCTGGCTTCAGGTTGGCGTCCTCCAGTGCGTTCTGCATGACGAGCTTGGCGCCCAGTCCCTCGGGGTGTGAGGCAGTGATGTGGTGTGCGTCAGCGCTCATGCCGGCACCCACCATCTCAGCATAGATTTTTGCTCCGCGAGCCTTGGCGTGCTCCAGCTCCTCGAGGATGAGGCATCCGGCACCCTCGGCCATGACGAACCCGTCGCGGCTGGCGCTGAACGGACGGCTGGCCTTCTCGGGCTCGTCATTACGGGTGCTCAGGGCGTGCATGGCGTTGAAGCCGCCCACGCCGCAGGCACAGATGGCAGCCTCGGCACCACCGGCCAGGATGGCGTTGGCCTTGCCTAAACGGATGAGGTTGAAAGCGTCAGCCAGTGCGTTGGAAGAAGAGGCACAGGCAGAAGCCGTGATATAGTTGGGGCCGTGGAAGCCATACATGATGCTAATCTGTCCGGCAGCGATGTCGGCAATCATCTTAGGAATGAAGAACGGGTTGAACTTCGGGCCGTCAGCCTCATGCTGACCATAATATTTCACCTCTTCCTCAAAAGTCTTGATGCCGCCAATACCCACGCCGTAGACCACGCCGATGCGGTCTTTGTCTACGGTCTCCAGATCCATCTGGCTGTCTTCGACGGCTTGCTTGGCGGCGATGAGAGCCAGCTGTGTGTAGCGGTCCATCTTGCGGGCCTCCTTACGGTCGAGGAAATCGTTGACGTTGAGGTTCTTCACCTCGCAGGCAAACTTGGTCTTGAATAATGTGGTGTCGAATTGTGTGATAGGAGCTGCACCGCTGACGCCGTCGATGAGGTTTTTCCACGTCTCTTCGGGGGTATTGCCCACTGGAGTGACAGCGCCGAGGCCAGTTACTACTACTCTCTTTAATTCCATAGTATTATTATTGAATTCAAGTTTCGCATTCAATCAACTTTCAGGAGTTAAAAGAGTTAAGGGAGTTAAGGCAGATAAAGACAACTGGCTCTCCATGAAAAGCCTTTGTCTCTGGGTTGAAATCCATAGCAAAGCTATTGTCTTTAACTCCTTTAACTCCCTTAACTCCTTTAACTCCAAAACTGGCGAAAGTTGAATTATGAAGGCTCCCCCCTTCTCCCCCCTGAAGGGGCTACATTAGTTTATCGTCTATTCACAAAACTAAAGTAGCCCCCTTAGGGGGCAGAAGGGGGGACCACAACTTTATTATTTCTGGTTCTCCTCAATATAGGCAATAGCGTCGGCAACGGTGCCAATCTTTTCGGCCTTGTCATCGGGGATGGAAATCTGGAACTCTTTCTCAAACTCCATGATGAGTTCTACGGTATCCAAGGAATCAGCGCCAAGATCATTGGTGAAGCTTGCTTCGGGCTTCACTTCTGACTCGTCAACACCCAGTTTGTCTACAATAATTGCCTTTACTTTACTTTCAATTTCTGACATGATTTTTCTTTTTTTAGTGTGTTAATAATGTCCTTCTTTTGAAGGGATATTTACAAAAACGGCTGCAAAGTAACACAAATATTTTTACTTGGGCAAGTTTTTTTGCATAAAAAACGCCGTTGTGTGCACACACAGCGCCATTTGTGCATGTTTTTGACTTGTGTCAGCCTTGATTTTAGCATTTCTTTACATCTTCCCTCAAGGCGAGAGCTTTATCCTCGGCTTGCTCCATCAGCTCGCGCTCACCGGGCCCTTTGTCGTTTTGGCCGCAGAGGTGGAGGATGCCGTGAATGATGACACGGTGCAGCTCTTCGTCATAGTCCTTGCCCAGTTGTTCGGCGTTGCTGCGCACAGTGTCGAGGGAGATGACGATGTCGCCGTTCAGCACGTCACCCTCGCAGTAGTCGAAGGTGATGATGTCGGTGTAATAGTCGTGCTGCAGGAACTCGCGGTTCACCTCCAGTATCTTCTCGTCGTCGCAGAAGAGGTAACCAACCTCGCCCACCCTCTTGCCGTAGGTCTGGGCGACGCGCCTGATCCAAGCCGTCGTGTCGCGCTTCTTGATGGCGGGCATCTTTACGTTTTCAGCGGAATAGCTTATCATGGTTTTGGAAAAAATAGTAATTCAAGTTTCGACTTTCAGGAGTTAAAGGAGTTAAAGGAGTTAAAGGAGTTAAAGGAGTTAAGGGAGTTAAAGGAGTTAAGGGAGTTAAAGGAGTTAAGGGAGTTAAAGGAGTTAAAGGAGTTAAAGGAGTTAAGGGAGTTAAGGAAGTTAAGGGAGTTAAGGGAGTTAAAGACAAATGACTCTCCATGAAAAAGCCTTTGTCTCTGGGTTGAAATCCATAGCATAGCTATTGTCTTTAACTCCTTTAACTCCTTTAACTCCAAAACTTGCGAAAGTTGAAAAGAGTAATGATAATTCTTTGTACTCATTTCTTTATAGGAAGAAATGGCGAAACATCCTGCCCGTAGTGCTGCAGCTCGCGCACCATGCTGCTGGAGATGCTGGCCAGGTGAGGCTCGGCGTAAAGCAGGACGGTGTCTATCTCTCCGTTACTGAGGAGACGGTTGACGTCGGCCTGTTCGCGCTCGTATTCGAAGTCCTTGACGGAACGGACGCCTTTCACAATGAATCGCGCGCCTTCCTCACGCGCGAAATCCACAGCGAGGCCGTAGTAGGGCTTTACCTCGATGCGCGGTTCGTTGGCGTAGATGCGGCGGATGGCCTCAGCCCGCTCTTCTGCCGACGGCTGCCCGGGTTTGTTCACCTGTTGGCCTACGACGCCGATGACGAGGCGGTCGAAGAGCGGCAGGGCTCTGGTCACGACAGAATCGTGACCCGCTGTGAAGGGATTGAAACTCCCGACGAATATTCCTGTTTTCATAGGGCTTATGGGACTTATGGGACTTATGGGACTTATGAGACTTATAGGACTTATAGGACTTATAGGACTTATAGGACCTATAGGACCTATAGGACCTATAGGACCTATGAGACCCATGAGGCCTATAGGCCCCATCGTCCTGCTGGTTTATCCGAAGAGGTCGGGCTGCATGATATTGCCGCCGTAAGGGTTGCGGCCGTAGTGGCGGTAGGCCAGCTCGGTGACCATGCGGCCACGCGGCGTGCGCTTGATGAAGCCCTCCATGATGAGGAACGGCTCGTAGACCTCCTCCACCGTGCCGCTGTCCTCGCCGATGGCGGTGGCAATGGTGGTGATGCCCACCGGACCGCCCTTGAACTTGTCGATGATGGTGAGTAGGATCTTGTTGTCAATCTCGTCCAAGCCGTACTTGTCGATGTTCAGTGCCGTGAGAGCGACTTGTGAGATAGCGGTGTCGATACCTCCGTTGCCCTTCACCTGTGCGAAGTCGCGGACGCGGCGCAGCAGCGAGTTGGCGATACGGGGCGTGCCGCGTGAGCGGCTGGCTATCTCCAGCGCGGCATCTTCGGTGATGGGCACGCCGAGCAGCCGTGCCGAGCGCTCCACGATGCCGCAGAGCGTCTCAGGGTCGTAATACTCCAAGTGCATGTTGATGCCGAAGCGCGCCCTGAGCGGAGCCGTCAGCAGTCCGCTGCGAGTGGTGGCGCCCACCAGCGTAAACGGGTTGAGGTCTATCTGGATGGAGCGCGCCGACGGGCCTTTGTCTATCATGATGTCGATGCGATAGTCCTCCATGGCCGAATAGAGATATTCCTCGACGACAGGCGACAGGCGGTGTATCTCGTCGATGAACAGCACGTCGCGTGGCTCCAGCGAGGTGAGGATGCCGGCCAGGTCACCGGGCTTGTCTAAGACGGGGCCGCTGGTGAGCTTAAAGCCTACGCCCAGCTCGTTGGCGATGATGTTGCTCAGCGTCGTCTTGCCCAAGCCGGGAGGACCGTGCAGCAAGGTGTGGTCAAGGGGCTCGCCGCGATATTTGGCGGCCTCCACGAAGACGTGCAGGTTGTCCACCACCTTCTTCTGACCGGCAAAGTCGCTGAAGGTGAGAGGTCGCAGCGCGTTTTCAAATTCTTTCTCGCCCTGCGAGGGGGCAGCATGGATGTTGAAGGACTCGTTCATAACACTAAGGCATAATCGTGGATTCGCTTCACCATGGCCACCAGTCCGTTGGAGCGTGTTGGGGAGAGATGCTCGCGCAGGCCGATGCGGTCGATGAAGTAGAGGTCGGCATGGAGGATGTCGTCTGCCAACTGCCCGTCCAGGATGCCGATGAGCAGACTGATGATGCCTTTCACGATGAGGGCGTCGCTGTCAGCCTTGAAATGCAGCAGACCCTCATCGTCCTTGGAGGCGTGCAGCCACACGCGGCTCTGGCAACCGTCAATGAGGTTTTGTTCCGTCTTGTATTCCTCAGCTAAAGGCTCCATCGAGCTGCCCATGTCGATGAGCAGCTGGTAGCGGTCCATCCAGTCGTCCAGTTCCTCGAACTCCGCGATGATCTCGTCTTGTCTTTCGTCTATTGTCATTGTTTTCTTTCTTTTATCTCGTTATTTCGTTATCACGTTATTACGTTATAACGTTATTACGCTTTTCGTTATTTTTCGTTATAACGTTATCACGTTATTACGTTATAACGCCATTACATCACTTCTGGCTAATGAGCTTGAACAGTTTGTCACTCGGTCTCACCTTGTCGCTGACAGGGATGGCGCAGAGACGTCCTTGCGGAGCCTCAATGACTGGCTGACCGTCCTGGTCGTGAATCTCTGTGGCGGTGAGATACATCACGCCGGTGGTGGGCCCGGTGACCAGCAGCTTGTCACCCACCTTGAATGTGGTGGCCTCTACTGCGAACTCACCCACGCCGATGCGGCTGTAGTATTTGGTGGCGCGGCCCACATACACCTTCTGTTCCGTGGCGTTGTTGCCATAGCCCTTGTTCCATTCGCCCAAACGCTGACCCTGATAGTAGCCATCCCAGAAGCCGCGGTTGAAGACGGTGGCGAGGCGGCGGTCCCACTCATCTTTCTTCTCTTCCGTAAACGTACCGTCAAGCACCGAGGCGATGGCCTCCTTATAGCAGCTCACCGTCTGATAGACATATTCGGGTCCTCGCGCGCGTCCTTCTATTTTAAAGACCCTCACGCCGGCGTCCATCATGCGGTCGATGAAGCGGATGGTCTTCAGGTCCTTTGGACTCATTACATATTTATTATCTATCTCCAGCTGGTGCCCCGTCTCATTGTCGGTGACGGTGTACGAGCGGCGGCACACCTGTATGCACTGCCCGCGGTTGGCTGAGCGGTTGGCGGCGTCGAGGCTCAGGTAGCACTTGCCGCTGACGGCCATGCAGAGGGCTCCGTGGCAGAACATCTCTATCCTCACCTGCTCGCCCGACGGCCCGCAGATGTTCTCCCGCACAATGGCCTCGTGTATGCGCTTCACCTGCTCCAGCGTCAGTTCGCGTGCCAGCACCACCACGTCGGCAAACTGGGCATAGAAGCGCAGCGCCGCCGTGTTGGAGATGTTGAGCTGGGTGGAGAGGTGAATTTCTAATTGAGAGTTGAGAGTGTTGAGTGTAGAGTTTGCTGCCGCCGTCCCGTTAGGTGAAGGCATGGCGGCAGCAAACTCTACACTCTGCGCTCTACACTCTACACTATTCAGCACTGCCATGTCGCTGGCGATGATGGCGCTGATGCCGGCCTGGCGGGCAGCGTCGAGGGTCTGGCGCATCTCCTCCATGTCGTCATCATAGATGATGGTGTTCACTGTCAGATAGCTCTTGATGCCATGCTCGCGGCATGTGTCGGCTATCTCTTTCAGGTCGTCGAGGGTGAAGGCGGAGGCAGAGCCTGAACGCATGTTCAGATGGCCCACGCCGAAGTACACCGAGTCGGCCCCGGCCTGTATGGCAGCGGCCAGACTCTCACGGCTTCCCACGGGTGCCATCACCTCATAGTCACTTGTTTTTCCGTTCATTGCGTCTGCAAAGGTACGAAAAAAAAGTGACAAATGTAAACTGCGGGTGACAAAAGAGAGACAATGGCATGGATTTATGATACTTTAACTTGAAAAAATGCTGTGTGCGCACAAAAAATCTCTGCTCTCAAACTGACATTCTCGATTCTTTTTACTAATTTTGCACCCGAAATTAAGAACTACGCATAATTAAAACAATAAAAAAACAATGGCAACATTAGATTTGACACAGTATGGTATCACCGGTTCGAAGGTGATTGCCCACAATCCGTCGTATGAGTACCTCTTTGCTGAGGAGACCAAGCAGGGCCTTGAGGGCTTTGACAAAGGTGTGAACACCGAGCTGAACGCCGTCAACGTGATGACCGGCATCTACACCGGCCGCTCGCCTAAGGACAAGTACATCGTCCGCGACGCACAGAGCGAGGACAAGGTGTGGTGGACCTCTGAGGAGTACAAGAACGACAACCACCCCATGACCGAGGAGGTATGGGCCAAGGTGAAGGAGATTGCCATCAAGGAACTGTGCAACAAGGAGCTTTATGTCATGGATGCTTTCTGCGGTGCCAACGAGGCTACCCGCCTGCGCGTCCGTTTCATCGTCGAGGTGGCCTGGCAGGCTCACTTCGTGAAGAACATGTTCATCCAGCCCACCGCTGAGGAGCTGGAGAGCTTCGAGCCGAACTTCGTCATCTACAACGCCTCGAAGGCTAAGGTGGAGAACTACAAGGAGCTGGGCCTGAACTCAGAGACCTGCGTGGCCTTCAACACCACCACCCGCGAGCAGTGCATCATCAACACCTGGTACGGCGGCGAGATGAAGAAGGGCATGTTCTCGATGATGAACTACTACCTGCCCCTGCAGGGCATCGCCTCGATGCACTGCTCGGCCAACACCGACATGGAGGGCAAGAACACCGCTATCTTCTTCGGCCTCAGCGGCACGGGCAAGACCACGCTGTCAACCGACCCGAAGCGCCTGCTCATTGGCGACGACGAGCACGGATGGGACGACGAGGGTGTGTTCAACTTCGAGGGTGGCTGCTATGCTAAGGTCATCAACCTCGACAAGGAGAGCGAGCCCGACATCTACAACGCTATCCGCCGCGACGCCCTGCTGGAGAACGTCACCGTCGATGCAGAAGGCAAGATTGACTTCGCCGACAAGAGCGTGACCGAGAACACCCGCGTCAGCTATCCCATCAACCACATCGAGAAGATTGCCCAGAAGGTGAACGGCAAGAGCGCCGGCCCCGAGGCTAAGAACGTCATCTTCCTCTCAGCCGATGCCTTCGGCGTGCTGCCTCCCGTGAGCATCCTCACTCCCGAGCAGTGCAAGTACTACTTCCTCTCTGGCTTCACTGCCAAGCTGGCCGGCACCGAGCGCGGCATCACCGAGCCCACGCCCACCTTCAGCGCCTGCTTCGGCCAGGCCTTCCTCGAGCTGCATCCCACGAAGTATGCTGAGGAGCTGGTGAAGCGCATGGAGAAGAGCGGTGCCAAGGCTTACCTGGTGAACACCGGATGGAACGGCACGGGCAAGCGCATCAGCATCAAGGACACACGCGGCATCATCGACGCCATCCTGGGCGGTGACATCCTGAACGCTCCCACGAAGAAGATTCCTTACTTCGACTTCGAGGTTCCCACACAGCTCAACGGCGTGGCATGGGGCATCCTCGACCCGCGCGACACCTATCAGAACCGCGACGAGTGGGAAGAGAAGGCCAAGGATCTGGCTGGTCGCTTCATCAAGAACTTCAAGAAGTACGAAGGCAACGAGGCCGGCAAGGCTCTTGTCGCTGCAGGACCGAAGCTGTAAAGCAAGGGCCGAAAGCAACTTGCCCTATGGATGAGGGCAAAATTGCAGGACCGAAGCTGTAAAGCTATTTACTTCGATATATTGGTGCAACACTCTTGATGGGCGTTGCACCTTTTTTATGGATAAATTCGTACTGTGAGGTTGGAATCAGACATCGTTACGTCGCTATCTATGTGAGTTGATACCGCGAAGCGGCCTGAGAAAAAAACAATAAAAACAAGAAAAACAAATAAAAACAATTTGGGACAATAACTATCGCCTTGCCCGCCACGTAGCTCAATGCGCAGTCCTCCCCTCCCTACCGCTCGGCTCTGCCGCTTGCTACCGAAAGGCTACGGGGAGGCGCGTTAGCGGGGAATGGGGACGCAAGAACTACTCTTTATACACATCTCGGAGGGAGTACCCCCGAAGGGGCGGCAGAATACTCCGTCGCCCCTTCAGGGCTTCATTTGTTGGTGGCCAACCGTTTACAGGGACGTTGCCCCTGCCTTTATTCCGTCGCCCCTTCAGGGCTTCATTTGTTGGTGGCCAACTGTTTACAGGGGCGTTGCCCCTGCCTGGACGATTGGTGCTCACCATCGGACGATTGGTACGCACCATCGTCTTCCGTCGTCCCTTCGGGGCTACTCCCTCCGAGATGTGTATAAAGAGTAGGTGCAAAGGGGGAGAATAGGGCTACCTCAAGCCTTTGACTATTGAACATATTCAACTATTAACTCACATAAATAGCTATGTCCTATCCCAACCGCACAGATCGTAAAAATTCCGTGCTGTGCGGTTAAACAACTGGGGGCATCTTGTTTTACAGGTTTTTCAGCCCGCATGTACACTGTAACCTCTTAGCTTTTATAATTTTAGAATTGTCCGTAATTTTTTTTACATTTCGGACTTTTCGTCCGAAGCCTTCGGACGAAGAGTCCGAAGCCTTCGGACAGACAGTCCGAAGCCTTCGGACAGAGCGTCCGAAGCCTTCGGACTTTTTTGAGTGGCTCCATTTTAAAATAAGACACCAACTAAAGGATGTCGTCCGTAATCGTCAGAACATAATCCCATTCTTCGCCAAAACTGAATAGATGCCCTCCACTTTTGGATGATTGCCAACAATTCTCTTTCCATAATTCTTGAGGGAGAGCGCGACTTCCTATTTTGATAGAGGCGATGCTGTTCCAGAATGCAGTGTGCTCTTCCACAGCAGCTGACATCCATCCATAACGAACAACCACTGCCTCATGCTTAAGTAGTACAAATGACGGTTGTACATTCGAATCGTAGCAAACGAGCGTGTCTTTAGTATGCAACTCATAGTACATATTATGATGCACCTCAATGGTAACTAAACTATCAGACTCATTTCTGATAGTATATCTTGCTTCAGAGGCCGGGTCGCATGCAGTAAGCAGTATCAGCACGGTGGTTAGCCATAAGACATGGTTCTTTTTCATATTCGTTGGTTTTGAGGCATTACACATTGTTATATATAGAACAGCCATAACGTGGAATCCTTGCAAGGAGAACGGTTAATTAAGGTTAAAGTCCAATTTTCTATTTAATTGTACTAAATAATTGGTTTCTTTTATGTAACTTTGCAAGCGTTCACGTGGAGTTTGCAGATGAACAGACACAGAACAATCAGTTATTAACCATTTGTAAAAATTGAACTATGGGAATTATTTTGTCGATAGTGATTGGCTGCCTGGCCGGCTTCATTGCCGGTAAGCTGATGAGAGGCGGCGGTTTTGGTATCATCATTAACCTGATACTGGGTATCATCGGTGGTGCGGTAGGCGGATGGCTCTTTCAATTACTGGGCGTGTCGTGGGGCGGTCTGCTGGGCCAGTTAGGAACGGCCGTGGTGGGTGCAGTCGTCGTCCTTCTCGTCGCATCGCTGTTCAGGAAATAATTTAGGAGTTTATGGAGTTAAAGGAGCCAAAGGAAGGAGTTAAAGGAGTTAAAGGAGTTAAAGGAGTTAAAGACATTACCTTTGCTGTGGATTTCGACTCAGAGGCAAAGGCTCTTTTCATGGAGAGTCATTTGTCTTTAACTCCTTTAACTCCTTTAACTCCTAACTCCTTTAACTCCTATCAAACCTTGTGAATGCTATGAATTATGATGTGCCAGTGCGTCTGACAAACGTCAGCATAGGCTACCGTACGCGGCAGGGCGTGCGGACTGTGGCCAGTGGCATCACGGCAGCCTTGCAGCAAGGTGAGCTGACCTGCCTGCTGGGCCGTAACGGTGCGGGCAAGTCGACGCTGCTGCGCACGCTGGCGGCCTTTCAACCCTGCCTGGGCGGCGAGATTTGCGTCGGCGAGAAGCGCCTTGAGGACTACAGCGCCAAGGAGATAGCACAGTGCATCGGCATTGTGCTGACCGAGCGCCCCGACGTGCAGCAGATGACGGTGTGGCAGCTGGTGGCGATGGGCCGCTCGCCCTACACAGGCTTCTGGGGGAAGCTGAACGGCGACGACGAGCAGGTGGTGAACGAGGCCATCAGCCTGGTGGGCATCACCGCGCTCACCGACCGGCTGGTGACGACACTCAGCGACGGCGAGCGGCAGAAGGTGATGATAGCCAAGGCGCTGGCCCAGCAGACCAGCATCATCTATCTGGACGAGCCGACGGCCTTCCTCGACTATCCGTCGAAGGTGGACACGCTACTGCTTTTGCGACGCATCTGCCGAGAGCAGCAGAAGACGGTATTCCTCTCTACCCACGACCTGGAGCTGGCCCTGCAGGTGGCCGACCGCCTGTGGCTGTTGCAGACCGACGGCACGCTGGCCATCGGCACGCCACACGAGCTGGCCGACAGCGGTGTGCTGACGAGGTTTGTTGAGGAAGACAGCAACGTCACCTTTGATGCCGCCAAGCTCACCATCCGCATCAACTTTTAGGAGTTAAAGGAGTTAAAGGAGTTAAAGGAGTTAAGGGAGGTAGGAGTTAAAGGAGTTAAAGGAGTTAAAGGAGTTAAAGGAGTTAAAGACAAATGTCTCACCATGAAAAGCCTTTGTCTCTGGGTCGAAATCCACAGCAAAGGTAATGTCTTTAACTCCTTTAACTCCTTTAACTCCTTTAACTCCTAACTCCTTTAACTCCTAACTTTGGCTCCTTTAACTCCTAACTCCCTTAACTCCCAAACGAATTCTTAATTATCCTTAATAAATTTGGCGCGTCGCGCATTTCTCAGTAAATTTGCAGCATCTACTTGATAATTAACAACAAAGGAGAAAACAACTATGGATTACAAGATTATCGACATTGAGGGCATTGGTGAGGTATTTGGCACTAAGCTCGCAGCCGCCGGCATCAACAAGGCAAGTGAACTGTTAGAGAAATGCGCAGCCCCGAAAGGACGCAAGGAGCTGGCTGAGCAGACCGAGATTTCCGAAAAGCTGATTCTGCGCTGGACCAACCATGCCGACCTGTTCCGCATCAACGGCGTGGGCCCGCAGTTTGCAGAGCTGCTCGAGGCTGCCGGCGTGGACACCGTGAAGGAGTTCCGTCACCGTGTGGCAGAGAACTTGCAGCCAAAGCTGCAGGAGGTGAACGACGAGCGTCACATCTGTGGCCGCGTGCCCGTCGTCAGCGAAGTACAGAAGATGATTGACCAGGCCAAGGAACTGGAGCCGAAGGTAACCTACTAAACAGTGCAATTACAAAGATTTCTTCTTACAGCCTTTGCCGCGCTCCTGTTTAGCGCAGCAAAGGCCGTTCCTGCGTATCCGGGAATGATGAGCCGCCAGCAGCCCGACGGCACCACACTGGCCGTGCGCCTGCATGGCGACGAGTATCTGAACTTCACCACCACCGAGGACGGCTTTACCATCACTCGGCGTGCCGACGGCTTCTATTGCTATGCACGCCTCAACGACAATGGACAGCTGGAGCCTACCGACCACGTGGCCCACGATGCTGCACATCGCTCCGAAGCCGAGCGCCAGTGGCTGCAGGGCGTCAGCAAGTGTCTGACACCTGACATGACCAGCGCCAACGCCTATCGCCAACAGGCCGAACAGGCACGGCAGGCAACCGCACGGGCTGCCGCTCAGGCCAATGCGCCACTCTTCGACTACGACAACTTCCACGGACTCATCATCCTCGCAGAGTTCAACGACAGGAAGTTCTCGCGTGACGACTATGCTCAGATAGTCAACGACATGGTGAACGAAGAGAACTACAAGGGCTACGGACTGGTGGGCAACGGCGTCTTCACCGGCAGTGTGCGCGACTATTTCTACGACAACTCTAACGGCACCTTCTCGCCGTCGTTCGACGTTGTCGGCCCCTATACCATCAATGTCAGCGAGTTTTATGCCAACAAGACGGAAAGGGCACCACAGCTGACCAAGCGCGTAGTCGATGCAGCCGACAAGGACGTGGACTTCAGCCAGTACGACCTCGACAAGGATGGCGTGGTGGACATGGTCTACATCATCTTTGCCGGTTATGGCGCCCAGTACGCAGGTGATGAGTCGAAGCTTATCTGGCCACACGCCAGCGAGTTCTACGACATAACCACATGGTCGGCTATCTACAAGGACAACGTGCGCTTAGGCCGCTATGCCTGCTCCACCGAGATGCTGGGCACGCCCAATAATGGATTCTTCGACGGCATAGGGACCATGTGCCATGAGTTTGGCCATGTGCTGGGACTGCCCGACTTATACGACACCGACTACGAGAAGGGCGGCGGGCAGAGTGCCGACCCCGGCGACTGGACCATCATGGCCGGAGGAGGCTATCAGAACAACGGACGCACACCGTCGGGATACACCATCTACGAGCGCTACTCACTGGGATTCGCCACACCCGCCACGCTCAGCGAAGAGGGACACTATGAGCTGGAAGCAGTGGCAGAGTCTAACTTCGGCTACCGACTCGACTCGAAGGTGAAGAAGGAGTACTTCCTCATAGAGAACCGCCAAAAGACATCGAAGTGGGAGAAATACCTGCCCGGACACGGCATGATAGTGTACCGCGTTGACTCTACCAATGCTTCGGTGTGGCGCAGTAATCAGGTGAACTGCAACCCCAAGCACAATTACTTTGTCCTGGTGCGTGCCGGCGGCGGCAATGCTTCGGGTGGCTATGCCAGCGACCCCTTCCCGGGCACTAAGCGCGTCACCACGCTGAACAACACCACCACTCCCGCCAACCTTCTTACCTGGAGCGGCCAGCCGTCACTGCTGGGCTTTGAGAACATCAAGGAGCGCAATGGCACGATATCCTTCGACCTGGTGGATGTCAACGTGCTGCGCAGCATCAGCCTGCAGGAGACGCTCTCACTCACTGTGGGGCTGAGTTTCCTGCTGGAGCCTGAGCGCACGCCCGACTATGCACCCTATCAGCTGGCGTGGAGCACCGACAACCCGGATGTGTGCACCGTTGACGTGCTGGGCACAGTGACGGCACACAAGGCGGGACAGGCCGTCATCACCGTGGTGGCCAATGGCGACGAGCAACTGACAGCGCAATGTGTCGTCACCGTGGAGGAGGCACAGCTCGTGCCCGACATCGCCACCTACCGCGAGCAGGACGAAGGAGCAGAGTCGATACTCAGCCTGAACAACGCCCTCGTGGTCTTCGCCAACGACAGCAAGGTCTTTGTGCGTGACAGCTCCGGCGCACTCTGCATCGACGTGGAGGGCCTCGGCGTGGAGACCGGCGACCTGCTTAACGGCATCCTCTTCGGGAAGAAGACCGTGGTGAACAACGTTCCCACGATGGTGGCAGCCGGCGGCGCCACGAACAGCAAAGGATTCACTATCGACAAAGGCCATGAGGTGACCCCACGGCGCGTCGCCCTCGACGAGCTGAGCGATGCCGACCGCAGCGACCTCATCACCCTCACCGCCGTCACCCTGAAGCGCGTCAGCAACCGCGTGTGGGTGATGGGCAATGACGAGCAGCGCATACGCGTCTATAATCTCTTGCAGATGGATCTGCCCAGCGTGCCAAAGGCACTCGACGGGAAGTTCTTCGACGTCACGGGCATCTACTATGCCAATAAGGACGGCAGCACCGTCATCGACGAGATAGAGCGCACGGAAGCCGTCGTTGAGGTGGCCGACCCGTCAGGCATCAGCACCGTAGCCCTTGACGGCCTCGATGCTGCCACGCCCGCCACAATCTATACCGCCGACGGACGCTTCGTCAGCCGCACCACCATCGGGCGACTCACCACAATGCCACTGCGCCACGGACTCTACATCGTGAAGACCGCCCACGGCACCCGGCACATTGTCCGTTAATTCTCTCAATATGGAATAAACCTTACGGTCAATTCAACGTCATATTACAGAGAGATAAGCATATTACCATATCACTAAACAAAAGAATAAAGAATGAAGAAACTGTTGATTCCTGCCGCTTGCCTCTTCATGGCAGTGGCACTTATGAGCGCCGACAAGAAAGACAGCGTGATGAAAAAAGACAAAGGCGTCTATGTGGTCAACACCACCACGCTGGGCAAGGACGTGATGGGCTATGAAGGCCCCACGCCGCTGAATGTCTATATCAAGGGTAACAAGATTGAGAAGATAGAATATCTGGAGAATCAGGAGACGCCACGCTACTGGAAGCGTGCCGCCGACTTCATGCTTCACAAATGGGACGGCATGAAGGTGCAGGATGTCAAGACCACGAAGGTGGACGGCTGCACCGGCGCCACCTACAGCAGCGACGCCGTCAAGGCCAACGTCAAGCTGGCAGTGGAATACTACCTGAAGAACAAGTAAAACACATTCGCGGACATACATCAACGAAGTCCCTACAGAGTGGAACGCCACCTGTAGGGACTTCGTTTGTTTGCCCTTTTTTATGCCGGCAAGCTATTTTGTCTTGCCGTTGAGCGAATAGATGTAGCTGTTGTTAGCCGAGGTCTCGGGCACAAGGTTGCCTTCCTTGTCCTTGTAGAGCGTCAGCTTGCCGCAGATGATGACCTCGTCGCCAGCCTTCGGCTTCAGCCAGCTGTCGTCGCTATACTTCACGTTGCCCAGGTAGAGCGTGCGGAAGACGTAGAACTTCTCGCCGCTGTCGGTGCCATCGGTTGAGAGGTAGAACGTGCAGTTGCCGTACTGCGTGCCGAACTGGTTCTTGTCCTCGATAGCTATGATTTTGCCTTTCACGTAGTAATCGTCTGAGGTTGTGTTGCCCTCGCCCAGCGTCTGGCAGAAGGCGTTGGCCTCAGCCGGCGTGAAGGGTTTGTTCAGCGAGCCGGCAGCATTGCCCTTCTTGATGCTGACGATGTAGCAGCCCTGTGCAAACTGCGGCGTGGTAACGCCGTTCTTGTCGGTGTAGTTCACCAGCTTGCCGCAGATCAGCACCTCGTCGCCCACGCCGATCTCATCCTCGGCAGTGAACTTCTCGCCGCCCAAGCTGTAGGCCCGGAAGCAGGTGACGAATTGCTCGTCCTGTCCGTCGTCGGAGATGTTGAAGGTGGCGTTGCCATAGCTGGTGCTCACCTCCTTGATGCTGCTGATGCGTCCCTTGGCGTAGAAGAGCTGGTCGGTGGCCGTAGCGCCCACCTCCTGGCACTTGGCGATGGCCTCAGCCACGGTGAAGGGATTGGCCTCGCTGCCTGCGGCATTGGGCTTGGCCTGCTGCGAGATGGTGGCCTGTGCGGTGTACTCACCGCTGCCGTCGGTGGTGGTGAAGGTGACGGTGGATTTGCGGAAGTCGCCTTCATTGGGCTGCACCTTGAACGTGATGCTACCGGGCGTCAGGCCACTGATGCTGAGCCACGACTTGGCATCCTCGGGAATGACGACACCGATGCCGTTGCCCTTGCAGCTGACGAAGGCTGTTACCTCACCGCCTTCAGCAGGCAGTGCGTCGGCAACGGAGAGGCTCTCCACCTTGATGAGCGACTTCTCGATGCTGATGACGGTGACGTCAACCAGCTCGATGGTGCCGTTGTAGTTCTTCATCGGGCCCTCGACAGTGATGATGTCGCCCACGCCGAAGCCCCAGCCGTTGGCACCGCTGATGGGATAGGTGCCCTTGCCGCCCTTCTTGTCAAACGTGCCGTAGACGTAGATCTGCCCTGTCTCATCCTGAATGTTCCAGTTGCCATACTGGTTGTCGGGATTGGAAGCGCAGACGCCACGCACACGGTAGGTGGCACCTTCGTTGCCGGCAGCCACCTGAGCGCAGGTAGCCAACTGAGCCTCGGCCTTCTTCGTCATCTGAATGAGGTTGATGCGCTGCTTGGCGCCGCCACATTCCAGGATGACAGTGGCCTCTTTGGTAGCTGTGGCCTTCTCGGTGGTGAAGGTCACTTCCGTCTTGCCCGCAGAGCCGGTCACAGGACTGACGGTCACCCAGTCGGGGATGTCGGTGATGGTCCAGTCGGCACCGGCCTTCACCTCGATGGTGACAGTGCTGCCCTCTGCTGCGAAGCCGATGTACGACTGCGACACGCACACCTCAGCCAGGTAGGTGGGGTCGTAGTCATTGTCGGAGCAGCTGGTGAGGGCTACGCTAAATGATAAGTGACAAATGATAAATGATAAACCTATCAGAAGTCTGCTGAATATCTTAGTTGTCATATTCTTCAATGTTTAATGTTCAACTCTAAACTTTAAACTCTAATCTCTAAACTCTAATCTCTCAACTCTAAACTCTAATCTCTCAACACTCAACTCTAAACTCTAATCTCTCAACTCTAAACTCTCAACTCTAAACTCTCAACTCTCATCTCTAAACTCTAAACTCTCAACTCATTTAACTTCAGAGATAATGACGGAGCGTGAGAGCTGCTCATCGTTCATGTACATGTAGTCGACGCCGCCCTTCGATTCCTTGACGAGCTGCGAGGCGGGCACGCCATACTTGTTGATGAGGATGTCGTAGACGTTCTGCGCACGGCTGCTGGCCAGCTTGGCATTGCCCTCTACGGTGCCCGTCTGCTTGTCGGCATAGCCGGTGACACTGTATTTCTTTCCGGGTGTGGCCTTGATCATCTGGGCAACAGTCTCCAGATTCACTTTCTCGCGGTTGACCACGTCGCTGGTGTTGACGGTGAAGTTCACGAGATAGGGGAAGGTGACGACACGGCTGTTGTCGACGGTGACAATCTCTTTCTCCGGCTTGCGGTTCTTCAGGTCATCGACCTGATTGCGCAGGCGGTTGATCTCATCGTTCAGGCGGTTGATCTCGGTGTTGTCCTTCACGTAGACGGTTCTCTCCTTCACGTCGCTGTCATTGCATCCGCAGTCGTCGCGCTTGCGGCCTTCGAACATATACTTCACACCGATGCTGGCATACCAGCACTGGCCTATGCCGTGGTTCTTGTCCCACAAGTTGGTCTTGCCGCTGATGAAACTGGGTGTGGAGAAAGTGGGATAGCCGTCGCCGTCCACGCCCTCATACTTCAGGATACGGGCCTCGTTGCCAATTTCGGGATTGAGATACTTGCTGACGCCCCACGACGAGTTGAAGAAGTTGAGCACGTTCTTCACGTCGAGCGAGAGCTGCAGGTCGTGCGAGGTGTTGCCCACGTTGAGGCAGAAGTCGTGCTTGTAGGCAAAGTCCACGCGGTGCACCCAGGGGCTGTAGACGCTGTATGCCTCGGCATACTCACCCTGATGGTCTTTCAGGTAATCGCTGCGGTGTACGAAGTCCATGAATCGCACGGCGTCATCCATGCTGACGAAGCGGAACTCGCCGTCGGCCACCTGCTGGTCGGTGGGGATGTAGATGGCATCGTAGGCGTAGCCGTCGGCGTTCATGTCGTTGGTCGTCATAAACGAGTAGTTGTTGCCACCGCGCCATGACTCATAGATGAACGAGAAGTGGTTGCGGCACTTGTCGTGTATGGTGGCGCTGGCCACGAAGCGGTCGGGCGTCATAAACTGCGAGTTGTGCAGGCGTATGTTGTTAGGTCCCTCGATGGTGGGCACGTAGGTGAAGGCCGACTCGGCGTTGGAGCCGGGCATGCCGGTGAGCTCCTTGTTCACGGTGTGCGTGTAGGCGGCCATCAGGCTGATCCACTGTGCCGGCTGCGTGTTGACCATGAGGTTGGCGGACCATCCGTAGCCCTTCGTAGTGTTCACCAGCACGAAGGCGCCCTGGCCTACACGGTAGTTGGCGGGATAAAGCGGACGGTTGTCGGGGCCGTTGAGGCGAGCGAAGCCTCCCACATTGGGAATACTCCAGTCCCTGATGCAGGCAGCGTTGAGCGTCTTGTTGAAGATGCCCTCAGCTGTGATGGTGAAGGGGAAAGACACGGGCAGCTGATAGTCGATGGCCAATGAGGTCTTCCACACCTGCGGCAGCCTGAAGTCGGGGTCTACGGCGTTGATGGTCGACTGCTTCACGCCGTCGGCGGGCGTGATGGTGTTGGGATAGCCCATGGAGAGCAGCTTCTCTTTCAGTGCGGCGATGGTGGCGTGGCCGTTGGCGTCGGTCACCAGGCCTCCTGCAAACTGCGACATGTCGGTCTTGTCCGAGCTGCGCAAGCCGTCGGAGCTCAGCTTGGCATTGTTCTGCACCATGCCCGAGTTGGTGGGCATATTGGTGAAGAACACCAAGGGCAGACGGCCCATGAAGAATCCGGTGCCGCCGCGCACCTTCAGGCTCTTGTCGCCGAAGACATCCCAGCTGAAGCCCACGCGTGGCGAGAAGTTCAGCGTGTTGCCCGGCCACTTGCCTGTGTCGATGTGCTTGCCGAAGTAATCGAGGTCGTAAATGTAGTTGTTGCGCATCAGGTCGCTGTTGTTGAAGAACAGTCCGTCGACGCGCAGACCGTAGGTGAGCTTGAGGTTGTCCACGATGTTCCAGTCGTCCTGCAGGTAGACACCTAATTTATTATATTGTACGCGTGCGGCAGGCTTTGTCTCGCTGCCATAGCCGTAGGTCAGGTTGACGATGTGAGGAGCGGCGCCCGAGAGGAAGTCGTTCATGCTGTCGTAGCGGTAGTAGCCTGTACCGTTGCGCATGTACTGGTTGTCAGCCATCTGATACTCGTAGGACACGCCGGCCGTCACTTTGTGCTTGCCTGAATAGTAGGTGATGTCGTCCTTCACATTCCACACGACGTTGTTCACACTGTTGTTCCAGGTGAAGAGCTCATAGCCTAATGAGATGTAGTTCTGCCCATTGCCGTCGAGGATATCGATGAAGGGGAACTCGGCCGATGGTGAGTCGCGCTTCGGGTCGCTCATCTTGGTGTAGGTGGCCAGCAGCTGATTGGACAGCTTGTTGGTGAGCCGGCTGTTGAGGTCGAAGGAGAACGAGTTCACCTCTCTCACAGCCGAGTACATGGAGTTGGCGTAGGCCATGGAGAACTGTCCCATACGGTCATAGCTGGATGCTGTGCCGCCGTCCATCGACGAGCGGTTGGTGGGGTTCCATGCCGTGTCCTTTGTGTAGTTGTAGCGCAGGGCCAGCTTGTGGCGGTCGTTGATGTTCCAGTCTAAGCGGGCCATCAGCTTGTAGTTGTCCTCGTCGGCGGGGAAATTGGTCCACGAGCCGGTGTCGTAGCCATATCTCTCCTTGACGAAGTTCGACACGGTCTCCAGGTCGGCTACCGACGTGCGCGAGATATACAGGTCGGGGTCGGCAGGATTGTCGGGCGAGGAGCCGCGCCAGCGGTTCACCACTGTGGGGGTCTTCGACATTTCGCCGTTGACAAAGAGGAAGAGCTTGTTCTTGATGATGGGTCCGCCCAGGGTGAAGCCGTAGGTAGTGTTCTGGCTCTTCTCGCGTGCATTGGGTATCTGTACGCGGTCGACGGCGTCGCCCTGCATGTTCTCGTTCTTATGGAAGATGTAGGCGCTGCCCTTGTAGATGTTCGTACCCGATTTTGTGATGGCATTGACGCCACCGCCTATGAAGTCGGTCTGGCGCACGTCGTAGGGCGAGATGACGACCTGCAGCTCCTCGAGTGCCTCGATGCTGATGGGGTTGCCGCCTCCGGGCAGTGCGCTGGAGAGTCCGAAGTTGTTGTTGAAGTTGGCACCGTCGACGGTGAAGTTGCCCAGTCGTCCGTCCGTGCCTACGAAGCTCATGCCCTTGCCGCCGTAGGGCGAGAGGCGTGTGATGTCGGTGACATCGCGGCTCACCGTAGGCATGTTCAGTATCTGCTGGCTGTTGATGTTGGTGGCGGCACCCGTCTTCTCTACCGAGAATTTCGAGGCTTTACCCGTGACAACGACCTCGGCCAGGTCGGTGGTCTCGTCCGACAGCTTCACCGGCAGGTCGTAGCTCTCAGCCAGCTGCAGTGTGATGTTGCGCATAATCTTCGTCTGGCTTCCGATGTAGCTCACCGTCACGGAGTAAGGTCCGCCGGGGCGCATGCCCTGAATGGTAAACATACCGTTCATGTTGGTCACTGCGGTGTAACGTGTGCCCGACGGTTCGTGCACGGCCACCACCGTGGCGCCGATGATTTCCTCACCACTGCCTTCGGCCGTCACCTTGCCGGCCATACTCGACGTGGTCACCTGTGCCATAGTGCCCACGACCATCATGAACAGCATGGCAACGAGTAGAAAGAATCTCTTTTGCATATCGATAATTAGTTAGATGTTGTTTTTCGAGCGCAAAAATAATCAAAAAAAACGAAAAAGCATAGACAAGAGGCAATTATTTTCTTCAAAAAAAGAAATACTTGCCTCTTGTCGCTATTCTGCCTGTTTCCATCATTTTCTTCGCCGTCTTCAGATTATTTGTTTTCTGCTTCGTCGTAGTCGTCGTCCTCTTCGAAATCTTCTATTTCGTCTTCGTCGAGGTATTCAATGTCTTCGTCGGCATCTTCGTCGGCCAGTTCCTGCGCAAAGCGCGACATGTCCTTGTCGCGGTGCACCAGTCGGTCGTCGGCCATGATGGTCTGCAGCTTGTTGCTTTCGCTGTTCAGCTCACGCCACAGCACATCCTTCAGCTCGTCGAGGTGGTAGCCCGTGACGGCGGAGATGAAGACAATAGGGACAGACCCGAAAGCCCCCCCTACTGCCCCCGAGGGGGCTTCATTTGTCTCTTTACCGGGCTTGCTAACTATTGTAGCCCCCTCGGGGGCAGAATGGGGGGCTTGCATCTCTTGGCGCAGCATCTCCATCAGCTCCTCGTCTAAGAGGTCGCACTTCGTCACGGCCAGCACGCGCTGCTTCGACAGCAGCTCGGGGTTGAACTTGCGCAGCTCGTCTAACAGGATGTTGTACTCGCGCAGGATGTTGTCGCTGTCGCCGGGCACCATGAAGAGCAGCAGCGAGTTGCGCTCAATGTGGCGCAGGAAGCGAAGGCCCAGGCCGCGGCCCTCGGCGGCTCCCTCGATGATGCCGGGAATGTCGGCCATGACAAACGACTTGTTGTCCCTGTAGCCCACGATGCCCAACGAGGGCTCCATCGTGGTGAAGGGATAGTTGGCTATTTTCGGCTTGGCGTTGCTCAGGGCTGAGACCAGCGTCGATTTGCCCGCATTGGGAAATCCCACCAGACCCACATCGGCCAGCAGCTTCAGCTCCATGATGATGGTCATCTCCTGCGCCGGCTCGCCCGGCTGTGCAAAGCGCGGCGCCTGGTTGGTGGCGGTGCGGAACTGGAAGTTGCCCAGTCCGCCGCGTCCGCCCTTCAGCAGCATCACCTCCTGGCCGTCGTAGGCCACGTCGCAGATGAACTTGCCCGTCTCGGCGTTGTAGACCACCGTGCCCGGCGGCACGTCGATATAGACGTCCTTGCCGTCGGTGCCGTGGCACTTGTCCTTGCCGCCGTTGCCGCCGTGCTCGGCAAAGATGTGGCGCTCGTACTTCAGGTGCAGCAGCGTCCAGTAGTTGTGGTTGCCTCTGAGGATGATGCTGCCGCCCTTGCCGCCGTCGCCGCCGTCGGGGCCGCCCAAGGGGTTGTATTTCACATGGCGAAGGTGCATAGAGCCTCTGCCGCCCTTGCCCGAGCGGCAGACTATCTTGACGTAGTCTACAAAGTTGGATTCTGGCATGGCTTCTGTT
This sequence comes from Prevotella sp., assembly GCA_016285055.1. Taxonomy (GTDB): domain Bacteria; phylum Bacteroidota; class Bacteroidia; order Bacteroidales; family Bacteroidaceae; genus Prevotella. The sequence goes on along the minus strand of JAEEPZ010000008.1, from coordinate 11,076 downwards.
TTTGCGTGCAAAGGTAGTCAAAAAAGACCAACGGAGCAAATGAACCTGCTTTTATTTCTCTGCATGCCTGTCATGACAGACCTGCAGCGGCACCTCTTAATACTTGAAAGAGGAGCCTCCGAGGAACTCGCGGAGCAGCGAGGTGGGCGGAATCTGGTCTTCGGGTATGGGGCGTATGTAGTGGAGGAACTTCAGCAGCCTGTATGCCTCGGCATACTCCGGGCAGTTCTCGGGCACCTGCTCTAACAGTGGCTCGGCCTGCCGCTTGATGACAGCCAGCTCGAAGAGCATGGCCGTGTTGAACATCTGGTCGGCGTTCTCCTGATAAGGGAATATCCAGCGGTTCTCGCCCTTGCGCACCGACGGCCACCGGCGTATGGTCTCCACGGCATTGACGGCACGGTACTTGTGGTCGCGGATGATGCGGCGCAGCAGGCGGTTGTCGGTGGTGGGTATGTAGTTGTGGCTGTCGAGCAGCAGCGTCGTCAGGGCCGAGGCATAGACGCGATAGATGCATTCCTGGGGTATCTGTGCCGTCAGCTCAGGATTCAAGGCGTGGATGCCTTCCACCACGAGGATATCATTCGGCCCAAGGCGCAGCTTCTTGCCGCTGGGCTTCGACTTGCCCGTGGCGAAGTCATAGTGCGGCAGCTCCACCTCTTCACCGCGGAACAGGGCGTTGAGCTGCTCGTTGAACAGTTCAAGGTTGAGTGCGTGCAGGTGCTCATAGTCGTAGTCGCCCGAGGCGTCGCGCGGCGTCTTCTCGCGGTCAACGAAGTAGTCGTCCAACGAGATGTTGATGGGCCGGATGCCGTTGACGCCCAGCTGCACGCTGAGGCGCTTGCACGTGGTGGTCTTTCCCGACGACGACGGGCCGGCGATGAGCACCATCCTGATTCTGCTGTCCCTGCCGCCACAGCGACGGGCAATGTCATCGGCTATCTGGCTGATCTTCTTCTCCTGCAGCGCCTCGCTGATCTGTATGAGCTGCGGCGCATAGCCCAGGTCAATCACTTCGTTCAGGTCGCCTATGGTACGCAGTCGGAGGATGTCCTGCCAGCGGTGATGCTCCTTGAAGATGCCGAACATCTTGTCCTGCATCACCAGCTCGCCCAGCTCCTCGGGGTCCTCTCTCGACGGCAGGCGCAGCAGCAGGCCGTCGTGGAATTTCTCCAGGCCGAAGAGATAGATCTGGCCGGTGTTGGTGAGCATGGAGCCGTAGTAATAGTCTATATAGTTGTCGATGGAGTAATAGGTGGTGTAGAGCGAGCCTTGGCTCTTCAGCAGCTTCACCTTCGACATCGAGCCGATGCTCTCAAACAGCTTCAGCGTTTCCTCGGTCGTGGCATCGTGACGGTGGATGGGCAGTTGGCTGTCGATAATTTCCTTCATGCGACGGCGCAGGCGGCTCACATCCTCCATGGCCACGGGCCGGCACTGTGCCAGCGGGTTCTCGGCCTCCTCGTCGGCAGGCAGGCGCAGGTCAACGAAGTAGCCGTTGCTCACAGGGATGTCGATCGACACGCGGCACTTGGGCCAGAGCTCATGGGCGGCCATGCACAGCACCATGAACAGCGAGCGGGTGTAGACACGCAGGCCCGATGACGAGGTGATGTCGCAGAACTCCACATCCTTCGGCTTGTAGGGGCGGAAGTGCAGGCCCTCCACCTTGTTGTTGACGCGGCAGACGATGGGAGGCAGCTCCATCTGTACTCCGGCCAGTTGGTAAATCTCTTCCATGGTGCTGCCCATTGGCACTTCTAAGGTCTTGCCATTGTTTTTGCAGCGAATCTGAATGGTCTGTTCCATAGTTTAAAGTTTTTAGTTGTTAGATGCTCTTTTTTTCAGATTTTGCAAAGATAATTGTTTTTTTCCAAACGGCAAAATTTTCCACTCATAAAGTTATCATCCGCACAGCACGAATTTTTTTGTAAAAAAACTTGGCGGAATCATCTACAATTTGTAACTTTGTCAGCAGAATCTACTATCATCAGAATTATTCCTTGTATATGAGACAATTCCGTTTTCTCCTGCCGGTGCTGGCGTGGCTCCTGCTGACAGGTGAGCTGACAGCCCAGACGGCGCAATACCGCGTGGGCGTGTGTGACTGGATGGTGCTGAAACGGCAGAAGCTGGGGCAGTTTGCGCTGGCCCGCGAACTGGGCTGCGACGGCGTGGAGCTGGACATGGGCGGCCTCGGCACTCGCGAGCTGTGGGACAACAAGCTGCGCGACGAGGCGGAGGCCCGGCACTTCCTCCATGTGGCCGACTCATTAGGCGTCAGCATAGGCGCCGTGGCGATGAGCGGCTTCTACGCTCAGGACTTGACCCAGCGTGAGAACTATATGGCGCTGGTGACCGACTGCTTCGACACCATGGACCGGCTGGGCGGTGTCACGGTGGCGTTTCTGCCATTGGGGGGCTGTGGCAACGACTGGACGACCAACCGCGAGAAACGGCGTGAGGTGGTGCGCCGACTGCACGACATCGGCGAGGCTGCAAAGGCACGCGGCAAACGCGTGGGCATCGACACACCGCTCGACGCAAAGGGCAATCTGAAGCTGCTGAAGGAGATCAAGAGCGACGGAATCGGTATTTTCTATAAGTTTCAGACCGCCATCGAGCGCAGCGTGGACATTGCAAGCGACATGAAAAAGCTGGGGGCCAAGAACATCTGCGCCATCCATGCTTCAAACACCGACCGCGTGTGGCTGCGCAACGACTCGGCCATCAACATGCCTCACATCAAGCAGACGCTCGACCAGATGGGCTGGCAGGGCTGGCTCTTCGTGGAACGAAGCCGTGACACGTCGATGGTGAGGAACGTCAAGATGAACTACGGCTCCAATGTGCACTACCTGAGAACCCTTTTCAACCAATATCCCGCACCCGCCGTGGCCCTCGACAGCGCCGGGCGTCCTGCCGACTATGTGACCACCATCGTGAACCGCGCACGCAAATGCACCGACGAGCTGGGCATCACCTGGACACCGCAAGGGCAGACGGTGCTCAACATCGTCAGCAACCGCTACTTCCAGCTGAACGACATCTACGCCGAGCGCGACACGCTGAAGAAGACGGACAAGAAGCTGGCTGAGGCAACGGCCGACTCAAAGCTGTATCGCTCGCACTTCGCCTTCGACGCACAGCTGTCGCTCTTCCTCACACCCCAGCAGATAGAGACGGTGAAGGACGTGATGACCTACAACGTGGTGAAGGTGACCTACGATGCGCAGTGCGACATGATTCCCACGCTGACCGACGAGGAGAAACAGCAGATCATGGCATGGCTGAAGGAGGCGCGCGAGCTGGCCGTCGATGCGGAGAGCTCGAAGAAGAAACACGAGGTCTTTGGCAAGTACAAGGGCCGCATCAACAACTACCTGTCTGCCCGCGGCTATGACCTGGTGAAGGAGCGCGAGGCGTGGTATGAGCGCATCAAGGCCAGAGGCGGAAAGATCTAAGCAAGCATAGGCACCATCCACATTTTCGTCAATTGCGCGGACTGAGAGGCCGCCACCACTGTTATTTTCGTCAATTGCGCGGCCTGAGAGGCCGCCACCACTTTAAAAACTGAGAACCATGAAGAGAGGACTGCTTTTATCACTTATCATTTGCCAATGGTCGTTTAGCCCGGTGATGGCCCAGCGGACGATGACCAGCGTGCCGCTGACGTCCGTGCAATGGACTGACGGCTTTTGGGGCGAGCGCTTTGGCGTGCTGAGCAAGACGTCGCTGCAGAGCATGTGGCAGACATGGCAAACGAAAGAGGGCAAGGGGTTTAACAACTTCCTCGTGGCTGCCGGCGAGATGCAGGGCGAGCACCACGGGCCTCCGTTTCACGACGGCGACATGTACAAATGGCTGGAGGCCGTCGCCTCGGTCTATGCCGTGACGCACGACGCCGAGCTGGAGCCTATCATGGACCGCTTCATCGGGCTGGTGCAGAAGTCGCAGCGTGCCGACGGCTACATCCACACCCCCGTCATCATCAAAGAGAGAAACGCCAAGCCCAGTGCGCCCGTCACTTCCGCCGACGCGAGCGGACCCGTAGGCACCGCCACAGGCACGAAGAACGACGCGGCCTTCGAGAACCGCCTCAACTTCGAGACCTACAACCTGGGACACCTCATCACCGCCGGCATCATCCACAAGCGCGCCACAGGCAAGACGACGCTCTTCGACTGCGGCGTCCGGGCTGCCGACTTCCTCTACGACTTCTGCCAGCGTGCCCCCGAGGAGCTGGCCGGCAACGCCATCTGCCCCTCGCACTATATGGCCGTGGCCGAGCTCTACCGCGAGACGGGCAACACGAAGTACCTCGACCTGCTGAAGAAGTTCATCGACATCCGAGGCATGGTGAAGAACGGCACCGACGACAACCAGGACCGCATCCCCTTCCGCCAGCAGTATCGCGCCATGGGCCATGCCGTGCGGGCCAACTATCTCTATGCCGGCGTGGCCGACCTCTACTTAGAGAGCGGCGAGGAACAGCTGATGAAGAACCTCAGCAGCATCTGGCAGGACATCGTCAGCCGCAAGATGTACATCAACGGCGCCTGCGGTGCCCTCTACGACGGCACCTCGCCCGACGGCACGAACTACACGCCCGACAGCATACAGAAGGTGCACCAGAGCTACGGCCGACCCTACCAGCTGCCTCATAGCACCGCACACAACGAGACCTGCGCCAATATCGGCAACATGCTGTTCAACTGGCGCATGCTGCAGGCCACAGGCGATGCGAAGTACATGGACGTGGTGGAGAACTGTCTCTACAACAGTGTGTTGCCGGGCATCTCATTGGACGGCGAGAAATACTTCTACACCAACCCGCTGCGGCTCAGCGACGAGCTGCCCTACAAGTTGCGCTGGCCGAAGGAGCGCAAGAAGCTCATCTCCTGCTTCTGCTGTCCGCCGAACACGCTGCGCACGCTGTGCCAGGCACAGGATTACGTCTACAGCGTCGCGCCCGCGCGCATATATATTAATATGTATGGGGCGAGCCGCCTTGAGACACGTGTCGACGGCATTGGCGACATCATCCTGACGCAAGAGACCGACTACCCGTGGGACGGCCACGTCACGGTGAAGGTGGAGCGGCTGAAGGCGCGCCGCGGCACTGCCTTCGACCTGGCCCTGCGCGTGCCGTCGTGGACGGCCGAGCCTGCTGTCAGCATCAACGGCGAGACAGTGACATCGCAGCCGAAGCAAGGCTATCTCGTGGTCAACCGCGTATGGAAGCAGGGCGACATCATCACCATCAACATGCCCATGACGACAACCATCGTCGAGGCCAATCCTTTGGTGGAGGAGAGCCGCGGTCAGGTGGCGGTGGTGCGCGGTCCCATCGTCTACTGTGTGGAGAGCACCGATCTTAGCGCCGGCATCGACATCGACGACATCGCCCTGCCCATCATGGCGCAGTTCCGCACCGTAGAAACGACCATCGACGGCAGCCGTGTCATGGCCTTGGAGACAGAGGCTTATGTGCGCCAGGAGGCATCGTGGAGCGGCCTGCTCTACCGCCCAGCCTCGACTGCCAAGCAAAAGAAAACCATCCGCCTCATCCCCTATTATGCCTGGGGCAACCGCGGCAAAAGCGAGATGACGGTATGGCTGCCCGCCGCCTATTAAAAATTCCTCTTTATCCTCTCCCATCCTCTCTCATCCTCTCCCATCCTCTCCAAAAAAAGAAAAGAGTGCGGTATGAATCACTCACCCCGCACTCCTTTTCCAGCTTCATGGTAGAGAATTCGATTGTCAAATTCCCCTACCGCCGGAAGTTTTAAATAACATAATCTTTACCTTAATTCTAAAAACTACTAACCTAATGAATAATACGAGTAGTCGTCACGACTACTTTTGCAAAGGTAATAAAAAAAACAGGCAGAATGGCCCACTCTGCCGCTCTGTTTTTATAAAGATGTCAGCTTTTTGATGTATGTCAATGGTGTGCTGCGAGCTTTTCCAACGACGGAATCTCTATGCGTCCGCGGTGCAGTTCTACCAGCCCTTCGCGCTGTAGGGCATTGAGCATTCTCGAGATGTCGAGCCGACTGTCGTTGAGGTCGTCGGCCAGCCGTGTCATGAGGATGTGCAGCACCTTCGGCCCGGCAGGATAGACGCTGTGGTCCATGACAAAGCGGACGAAGCGCTCGCGCAGCGATGTTGGCACGCGGCGCCAGGGCTGACGTGCCCTTTTCTGCGCCATCGTGGCCAGCATGTTCATCAGGTTGAGGCGGATTATCAAGAAGTCGTCAGTGAGGCGCAGCACCTCGTCTTTCGACAGGGTGATGAAGTGGCACGGCTCCAGTGTGACGCACGTGCCGGTGTACCTGGGCATCGCGCCGAAGAGCACCTCGGGCTGCAACGGCCAGGGAGCCGCCAAGCGCTCCGTCATCCGCCAAGAGCCGTCATCGCTGCGTGCGTTGAGCTGCAAGGCACCGCTGACGAGGAAGAGCAGTTCGCGGCAGCTGTCGCCCTCGCGTACGATGGTGACGCCGGCCTCCTCTTTCCTGAAGCCGAACTTCGTGTTGCCCGCCATCTGCAGCAGCTCATTGCGGCTAAGGCCCTGAAAGAGCTGAAAGCGGAGCAAGTGGTCATAGAGCTGTAGTGTCATAAAAACTTATAGGACTTATAGGACCCATAGGACTCATAGGACTTATAGGACCCATAGGACTCATAGGACCCATAACCCCCATAACCCCCATCATGGCTCCTGCAGCTGCAGCGACGGCGAGTGCCACTCAGTGAGGCGGCCCTCAGCATCGGTATAGATGAGGTAAGCCTGCATCTCCGGGTGACGCTTCAGCACCTGGCGGGCGCTGTCCAAGCCTAACACCATGAAGGCGGTGGCGTAGGCGTCGGCCACGGCGCAGCGAGGCGCTAAAACGGTGGCCGAGAGCAGCTCGTGCTGCACAGGATAGCCCGTGCGCGGGTCGATGGTGTGGGCATACTTGCGCCCGCCCTTGTAGTAGAAGTTGCGGTAGTTGCCGCTGGTGGCCATGGCAGCATCGCTGACGGCGAGGATGGTCTGCAGTTCGGTGGTCTCCCCGCTCTGAGCATCGTCGGAGGGCTTGCTCACGCCGATATTCCACTGCTGTCCTCGCGGGTTGACGCCTCGTGTCACCACCTCGCCACCTATCTCCACCATATAGTTCGTCACGCCGTGTTCCTCCAAGGCACGCGCCACCATGTCGCAGCCGTAACCTTTGGCTATGGCGCTGAAGTCCATCTGCGAGCGTATCTTCAGCAGGCTGTCCACCTGCTCGGCCGTGGGCATCTGCTCGTTTTTGAAGCCGAAGCCCCAGGCGTTGACCAGCGGTGCCACGGTGATGTCGAAGGCGCCGTCGGTGTCGGCCGTCACCTGCTGGGCCAGGCGATAGACCTCCTCAAACATGCTGCTGCGCAACGGGTCCTCGCCGCGATTGATGGCGGCGACGGTGCTGTGCTCGTTGAACATCGAGAACTCGCCGTCCACCAGTGCCAAGGCCTCGTCGATGCTGCTTTGCAGGTTGGCTGGCGACTGATAGGTGACGCTGTAGAATGTGCCGAAAGCCTGCCCTTTGTCGTGCTGGTAGGCGTACTGCAGCCGTTGTATCTTCTGCCGCTCGTTCCTGTTCTGCCTGGCAATGTAGAACGTTCCCGCGATGAGGAGCACCAGTAATGGTATCTGCCAATAGAGTGATTTTTTGTTTTTCATGGGGCTTATAGGACTTATAGGTCTTATAGGACTTATAGGACATATAGGACTCATAGGACCTATAAGACTCATAAGTCCTATAAAAACATTTCTCAGATATCAATAATCACGTTAAAGGTATATCCTAACCGGGTGCTTTCTTGTGTGCCGTAGCCTGGCACGTACCACGTCTTGCCGGTGATGCCGTCGTCGTGGGCTATGCGGCGGCGATAGCGTGCGCTCCAGCCCAAGTGCAGGGGGCCGGCCACCTTCGCCTCGACGCCGAAGAGCAGCTCGACCCAGTGCTGGTAGCACGACTCGTCGCGCACGCCGAAGCTGGTGTCCCACAGCCAGACAGGGTCGGGGAAGGGCTGGCGGACGATGTCCACCTTATACGAAGTGAAGGCATAGCGCAGGCCGCCGAAGACGCGGTTGCCCGTGTGCTTGTTTTTCATCAGGTTCACGTCGGCGCCGATGCGGAAGTAAGGGGCCTTGGTGCTGTAGGTGATGCCCGTGATGATGTCGTCCTTGTGCTTGGCCTCGCCGTAGCCCACCTCGACGATGGGGAAGTATTGGTCGTGCAGGTTGACGCGTGCCATCACCTCATATTGCCCGTAGTCGCTGAGCACACGCTGTGCGGCGCCGGCCAGGTCGAAGCCCACGGCCACGCCACGGAACAGCGGTATGCTGTCGGACTGCCACTTCAGGAAGCCCTGCGCTGTGGAAGTGAGGAGTGAACAGTGACAAGCGATGAGGAGCAGCATCACTCTTCGTGTCCACTTCCGCAAGAGGCTAATAGCGCTGCTTGAAGAAGATGTTGAGGTGTGTCTGGCTTTGGTCATAGGTCACATGTGGATTGACGATGGTGATGCTGTCGATGCCTTCGTGTGTGGAGCGCACGGCGGTGAGCCGGTGGAAGAAGTGGGCGGCGCAGTCAACGCTCTCAAAGTGGGGTATGTCCTCCTTCTTCAGGAAGACGGTGTCGAGTGTCTGCTGATGGTAGCTGTCGGTGATGTAGAAGATGAGCGTGTCCTCGGGGTGGGTGTAGCTGATGGGCAGCGAGAACGAGTCTTTCCCTGTGAGCCGGTTGAGCAGCGTGTCGCGTCCGTCGGCGCGGCGCGTCAAGACGTACAGGGTATCGGCAAACTCCGTTGCCTGTCCGTCGGCGCCCATGATGGCATATTGCGTCGCCACCGTGTTCTCAACAGGGCAGTCGATGGAGGAGCAGGCGCTGACGCCAAATGACAGATAACAAATGATGGCTGACAGACTCATTGTCCACCAGGTCACACTTGTTTTCTTAGGAAGGAGAGCTGCCATTGCCGATTATTTGTCATTGAAACCGAATGTCGCTTCAATCTGATAGTCGTTCCTGTTGGCCGACGAGCGGCTGACGAGGTCGGCCACGAAGCCTGCCAAGAACAGCTGTGTGCCCAGCACCATCATCGTGAGGGCAATGTAGAAGTAGGGCGAGTCGGTGATGAAGATCTTGCCCATGAGTTTGCTGATGCTGACGATGACGAAAGCAACGAAGCCGATGAAGAACATCATGGAGCCGATGAAGCCGAACACGTGCATGGGCTTCTTGCCGAAGGTGCTGAGGAACCAGAGGGTGAGCAGGTCGAGGTAGCCGTTGACGAAGCGGTTCCATCCCATGAACTTCGACGTGCCGTACTTCCTGGCCTGATGCTGCACCACCTTCTCGCCGATGCGGTCGAAGCCGGCGTTCTTCGCCAGGTAGGGGATGTAGCGGTGCATCTCGCCGTACACCTCGATGTTCTTCACCACGTCGCGCCGATAGGCCTTCAGGCCGCAGTTGAAGTCGTGCAGGTTCTTGATGCCGCTCACCTTGCGCGCCGTGGCGTTGAAGAGCTTCGTGGGCAGCGTCTTCGACAGCGGGTCGTAGCGTTTCTGCTTGTAGCCCGACACGAGATCGTACTTCTCCTCCTTGATCATGCGGAACAGCTCGGGAATCTCGTCGGGCGAGTCCTGCAGGTCGGCGTCCATGGTGATGACTACGTCGCCCTTGGCTTCAGCGAAGCCGCAGTAGAGGGCGGGACTCTTGCCGTAGTTGCGGCGGAACTTGATGCCCTTCACGTGAGGCGACTGACTGTGCAGCTCCTCGATGATGTCCCACGAGCGGTCGGTGCTGCCGTCGCTGATGAAGATAACCTCGTAACTATATTTGTGCTCGTCCATGACACGCTCTATCCAGTGGTAGAGCTCGCCGATAGACTCTTCCTCGTTATAAAGAGGGATGACAACAGAAATATCCATTTTTTACAATAACCGTTAACCAATAAACGTTAGACAATAACCAATAAACGTTAGACAATAAGCGTTTGTCATTGCTGCACATGCTCTTCCTGAGGCGGCGAGGGTGGCAGTGACTTGCTGCTGCGGTGAGCGAAGAGTGCCAGTGGCAGGCCGACAACAAGACCGATGAGCAGGTTCGACGTCATGATGTTCAGCACCAGGTCGATGGGCCGCATCTGGCTCAAGTCGGCAATAGCCTGCGCCAGGCCTTGCCCCATGCCCATCTGCTGCATGGCTTGCGACGTGGACGGCTCGTTGAGCATCGCCGTTATCTGACCCATGAAATAGCCTTTGTCCATGAACTGGAAATAGACAAACTGGGCCATGGCGAAGAGCAGGCTGGCATAGAAGAACTGGAAGATGACATAGACCCACGCCCGGCGGAACGAGATGACACCGTCCAAAGCCGTGTCACGATAGCTGAACAACAGGCGCTTCGACATAAACGGCGTTATCAGGGCAAAGATAAGGGCTACGGTACCCAGGAAGGGAGTCTTCAGCCCTGCCACGTAGAGAATGAAGCTGATGAGCCACAACACGAACAGCTTAAAGCCGTCGTAGCGGGCAAAGGCCCTCATTTGGGTGTATTCTATGGGAGTCAAGACAGTAGAGTGCTATATATAATAATGTATAAGCGTTTTGCGGCTGCAAAATTAGTAAAAAGTTAGGAGTTAGGAGTTAGGAGTCAGGAGTTTTTCGCGGGTAATTCAATAAAAAAAGTTAATTGTCCGAAAATAACTGACGTTTTCTGACTCCTAACTCCTAAAATATTACTACCTTTGCAACCGCTTAACGCAAAACGGGCAAGGTTCGATGCCAGCGAGTGCGGAAAGTTTGCTTTCTGCTGAGCGCAGCCGAAGCTCGCTGTTTTGCAAAGCAAAATGGGCAAGTCCTGTACGGCCAGCTCCTGAGGAATCCTCCAGGACGGGAACGTAGCAAAGGCACTTGGTTGTAGCGGCGCGATGCAGACCGCTTGCCCACCCGCCTCTTTAGCTCAGTTGGCCAGAGCACGTGATTTGTAATCTCGGGGTCGTTGGTTCGAATCCGACAAGAGGCTCAAAAGAAATCCGCAATGT
>JAEEPZ010000203.1 GCA_016285055.1 Prevotella sp. | reverse complement strand
GCGAAGGAGTGGCAGCAAAGAACATTACTGACATTACAGACCCCACCCCTGCCCCTCCCCTTGAAGGGAGGGGATGGCTGCGCATAAATCCTTTCTGCAAAGGGTCAACTGCTATATCATTGCCAAATAGTATGGCAACAATAGTATTACAAGTTCTAGATGAGAGCTTAGTTTCAAGAATAAAGAGTGATTGCAAGATGCTGGCAGGAGTGTGCTCTGTCAAGGTACAGAAATCAGCTCCATAAAACATTAAGCTAAATGAAAAAGATTTTAGTAACAATGATGGCCTTGATGTTGACGATGTCGGCACAGGCCAAGAACAAGGTCATCGATCGTCCTGCATATTTATCAAATACCGCAATGTTCGAGTTGCGACCTGTGAAGGTGGAGGTGACGAAGAAGTCGACCATTGTGCATTTCCACGTGGTGAACGCCAGGTGGGGCGGTTGGGGCGTGGCGGATGCACGACTGGTGTGCAACGGCGACACACTCGCATTTCAGAGCGGGCGTGTCATCACCCACGACGGAACAAAGGTGCTGGCTGAGGAGCCGTTTGAACTGGGCAAGAATGTCGACAAGAACGTGCAGCGCGACTCGCTCATCATGATCTTTGAGCCGCTGCCGGAGGGTGCCTAGACGTTTGACTACCTCGGCAAAAGCGGCCGGAAAAAATGCGAGATCAAGGGCATCCGACTCAGCGAAGGGCTCTACCCCCCGCTGCTGCCTGCCTATCAGCCATTCGCCGACGATGGCCAACCGCTGAAGCCGCTGAAGATGGGCCTCGGCCAAACGTCTGCTACCATCCGCGTACACGGCGGAGGAACCATACTCTCACATCACGATTGGCGCAACCTCTGGGGCAAGTCCTACCGTTGCTCCAACGACGACGACTCGGTGATAGTGTACCATAGTACCGACTACCTCCGACAGCTTCCGCTCTTTTCGGGCCGCGGCTTCGGATTGGTGGAGAAGGGCGTCAACACCCAGTTCCCGTTGCTGCTGATTCCCGGAGAGACGCTCACGCTCGACATCGACTTGCCCGCCGTGACAGCCCGCGACAACAAGCTGGGCGACGGAAAGGTGACGATGCGCGACTGCTACCGCGTGGGCGGCACCATTGCCGACATCAATCAGGTGCTGCTGGAGAACCAGGAGCTGCAGTACTCCCACTATCACATGGATGCGATTCCCGAATGTACCCAGGGAGAGACCTTTGCAGAGTGGAGCGAACAGCTGTGGCAGAATCTCGATGCCTTCCGTCAGAAGCTGCTGGACACGCACCCCGACTACACCCGCCGTCAACGTGAGTTCCTGAAAATATGGGTAGAGAATTTGTATGTCTGCTACCGTCACGATTACGTCAAGACGCTGAAAGACAAGATGGGAGCTGAGAAGGCTGACAGCGTGACAGGCCATTTGAAAGAGACTTACACATTGGCCGATCTGCACTTCAAAGATATGCTGATTTATCAAGGCGGGCGCACCTTCTATTTTCCAGCCCATACCGACCACATTCCTTACCTCGAAGCCAATGGTTTCAGCGATAGCGAGGTCTGCCAGACGCTGAAGGCGCTCCACTACAAGGACCAGCTGGTGAAACGGATGAACGAACTGGAAGTGCTCTCAGACAGCGACATCCTGGCCGCTCATCCCCTGTTTCAAACGCTGCTTCGTGAGTACAACGACAGTATACGCCTGCTTGTGGAGCGTTTTCAGCGGGAGGCACAGAAGCGCATGATTCCAACCCCCGACGTCACTGGTGACAAACTTTTGGAAACCATCGTAGCCCAGCATCCCGGCAAGGCCGTATTCTTCGACCTCTGGGCCACATGGTGCGGCCCCTGCAAGATAGGCATCACTGCGATGGAGCCGCTGAAGGAGAAACTGAAGGATAGCAACGTCGTGTTCGTCTACCTTACCAACGAAACAAGTCCCGAGTCGGAATGGAAGAAGCAGGTGGCCAACATTCCCGGCCTGCACTACCGCGTGACGGACGGGATATGGAAGCAGATTGCCGACATCACCGCCATTCCCCAGTACTATATTTACGACCGCGAGGGCCATCGGCAATGGGAGCAAACCGGCTATGATGAGCAAGTGCTCAAGGACATCGAACAACAAATAGGGAAAGCATTGAAATAAAAACACACGACCCATACAAGCGAATGTCCCTCTTCAACGCCAAGGCATCAAGAATCAGTCTGTCCTTGTAGCTGCATAGAGACGACATTTATTTCAAAGTTTCTCCATACACCTTACCCATCTTCACGCAGTCGCCGATGACATCGCCAGTTTACCTTTCCCTCTTTTCCAATAGTTCCTACGACTGTGGCTGGCGTGGGATAGAGTGACAGTTTCTGTCCGATATTCTTTTTCATTGCAATTTGTCTTTTTTTAAAAGTTGTTACTTATTCTTGCTTGCTGCCACCCAAACGGGTTCCTCGCTCATCGCAGGCTTGTTGACGGCCATCACACCTGAGAGGTTGTGGGGCACGTAGGGCTCTTCGAGGTAGCTGATGTCATCATCGGTCAGATGGACATCGAGCGACTTCACGGCCTCCTCGATATGGTGCAGCTTCGTGGCTCCCACGATGGGCGACTCGACCTTTGTCAACAGCCAGGCCAGCGAGATCTGCGTCATCTCCACGCCATAGCGGTCGGCCAGTTCCACGACACGCTCCACCACGAGGTTGTCCTGCCCGGCAGTGGCATCATACTTGAAGTGCATGAACGCGTCTTCCTTCTGACGCTTCGAGGTCTCACCCGGACGCTTGGCCAGTTTGCCGGAAGCCAATGCGCTGTAGGGCGTCTGTGCGATGTTGTCCTCACGGCACAGGGGTTGCATCTCGCGTTCTTCCTCGCGCATGATGAGGTTGTAGTGGTTCTGCACCGAGATGAACTTTGCCCAGCCGCGTTTCTCTGCCAGCGCATTCATCTTGGCCAGCTGGTAGGCATACACGTTGGCAATGCCGATGTAGCGGGTCTTGCCTTGGCGCACGGCCTCGTTCATGCCATCAAGAATCTCCTCGGCGGGCGTCTTATAGTCCCAGATGTGGTAGATGTAGAGGTCCACATAGTCCATTCCAAGATGCTGTAGGCTCAGGTCGATGTTGTTCAGCACGTGCTGACGGCCACTGATGCCCTGCTGGATTTCCTCGTCTGTCCGTGGCAGGAACTTCGTGGCCACCACCACATCGTCACGCCTGGCCATATCACGCAGGGCACGTCCCACGTACTGTTCCGACGTGCCCAACTGATAGGCGATGGCCGTATCGAAGAAGTTCACGCCGAGGTCGAGCGAACGGTGTATAATCTCACGTGTCGGCTCCTCGCCAATCGTCCATGAGTGCTGCCCGATGGTGGGGTCTCCGAAGCCCATGCATCCCAGGCAGATGCGCGACACGCGAAGGTCTGAGTTCCCAAGTTTTACGTTTTCCATATTATCTCTGTTTCTTGAATATCAGTTTCATTGTCTCGGGGTCGAGGGGCTTCATTGTGGGCAGTTTCAGGTCTTTCACCATGTGGAGCGTGCCCTGCTTGTATTTCTGGAAGTGGTCGGTCTTCAGGTGCTGCTGATAGGCTTCGTCTGATGCATAGATTTCGAGGATGCGAATCTTCGTGGAGTCCTCGGCGCTCTGCATCGGGTAGAGGCAGACGACGCCCGGCTCTCGCTCCACACTCAGTCGGTCCACCTCGTTGGCAAATTCAAGATACTCCTTGAGGTGCTGCGGATAGACCTCGATTTCAGCCAGGCGGACTATCATCGTCTGGCTTTTTTGTGCTGCTGCCGTGAAGGAGAGCACAAGCATTGCTGCCGTCATTAGTAACTGTCTCATCATCTTATGGTTTATGCGTTTATTATTTTTCGACTGCAAGGACAGTGCAAGCCGAATGCAATCGAGCTCGCTCGAATTGCTGAGGCGCCGCCTGTTCTCGCAGTCGAATATTATTTTTCGACTGCAAAATTACTGCTTTTCCCACAAAAGGCGCATAAACATATTACGGAGATTTTTACCATTTTTACGGAATCTGCCGCCCGGCTGCGAGCCGTTCGCAGGAATCAACTGACACCCCGGCCCGCTGCTCTATGCATCAAGTTTCGGAGCCGAAACCGTTATTGTTGGGGATGATGGACACGCCGTCGTCGGTGGGCTTGAAAGATAACCGTCGAGGTGGTGAAATAGAGCGTTGTGGTGAGGGGAGTCATTGGTAGATTATTTGCGCTTGTATCATTTTTGTCTTTATCTAATC
>JAEEPZ010000202.1 GCA_016285055.1 Prevotella sp. | reverse complement strand
CTTTTGTAGCTTACAATGCCAATCTGGATAAATTTGGTATCGTAAGTGCCGGACTGCGTTACGAGCATGTGGGTTTCGACTATACGGACAACCTGGATGCCGAGAACAATATGACGCGCTATCAGGACGAGTTCTTCCCCAACATCACATGGTCAAAGCAGTTTGGTCCTATCCAGACCTCGCTGAGCTATACCATGAAAACCGTACGTCCGAGGTACAGCTCACTGAACGACCATATTTACTATCTGAACTCGTATACCTTGTCGCAGGGCGACTCGAAACTAAAGAACGCTATCATGCAGGAGGTGAGCATCAATGCCCGTTGGAAGTGGATTAACCTGTTTGCCGCCTACGAACGTCGCGACAACACCATCACACAGGTGCCAATGGCCTATAACAACGAGGGTATCATGCTGATGAAGCAGGCTAACTTGTCCGATCCCGTTCGCAATCTGGCCATCTTCCTCTCGGCCAATCCCACATGGGGTGTATATAGTCCAAGCTGGACGATCGGCGGACAGAAGTTCTGGAACACAATGACCTACGACGATCCTCGTAGCGCCACAGGCAAGACGGATGTGTCTTTCACCAAGCCCATCTTCTTCTTCGACCTGAACAACACCTTCCGATTTAAGCACAGTTGGCAGTTGGAGGCCAATGCCAACATCCAGACCAAGGGCGATGTACTGAACTTCCGTATACTCTCGCCTTCATACAACATCAGTTTTGTGGTACAGAAGTGCTGGTTGAAGAACGATGCCCTGTGCCTGCGTGCCAGCATCAGCGATGTGTTCCAGCGTAGCGTGCAGGATATGGCTCATGATTGTGGTTTCTTCTACACTGTGCAGAAAACGCGAAGCCGTAGCCACCGTCTGGACATCTCCATCCGTTACACCTTCAACGCCCAGAAGAGCAAGTATAAGGGAACAGGTGCAGGTAAAGCCGAGCGGGAGCGCATGAGTAACAGCAACTGATGCCATTCATCACATTTTTATGCAGAATATCCCAGAAATTTGGCAATCTCGGCAGTTATGCTTAATTTTGCAACGTCAAACAAATATGATTATGAAATTAGAATTAGCAACACAAAACGACTTCGATGCCATCATCGCCTTTTATGATGATGTGACAGAACGCACGCCAGAGATGGCCACATACGCCCGATGGAGTAAGGGGAAGCACCCTACGGTTGAAGGCTTCCGTGCCTATATCGACGAGGGGAGCATGTATTTGTATAGAGAAAACGATGCTATTGTTGGCGCGATGGCTGTCACGATGTATCAGGGCGAGGACTATCACGCGATAGAATGGAGTAAGCAGGTGCCAGACGACAAAGTGGCCGTGATTCATATCCTCGCTGTCAGTCCTGACAGCCAAGGCAAAGGCATCGGTTCGGAGATGATTCGCGAGGCCATCCGTCTCGCCCGCGACAGGGGTATGCTGGCCATCCGTCTCGATGCCCTTGCCTCGAACACGCCTGCTCACAAGATATACGAGTGTCTCGGCTTTGAGTATCGTGGCAAGCAGCACCTCTATGCCGAGAACACCGGATGGACGGACTTCTATTTTTTTGAGTACAAAAACAATTAAATGTGCGGCATGACTACTGTGTGGGGAGATACAGAAAGTAAAAATATGAATTACAAACAAGAAAATAGTATGAAACAGAAATTTTGTCAGAGTTGCGGCATGCCGCTCACAGAAGAAGTCCTCGGCAGCAATGCCGACGGAAGTAAGAACGAAGATTACTGCATGTACTGCTACAAGGACGGTAAGTTCCTGCAGGATTGCACGATGGAAGAGATGATTGAACATTGTGCTCAATTTGTGAATGCTGTTAATGAAGGGTTAGAAAAACCTATTACCAAAGAGGAATACATCGGCATGATGAAAACGTATTTTCCCCAGCTTAAGCGTTGGCGCCAAACGTTGGATGTTAGTAACGATGAAGTCGTGAATGTTAACCCCGCTTTGGCAGGCGTTAAAGAACTTATTGCACAGATGGCCGACAAACAGCCCATCGCTTACATCTCATCAGTAGACCAAGAAGGTTTTCCTTGGACTAAGGCCATGCTGAAGCCACGTAAACGCGAGGGTATCAAAACCTTCTACTTTACAACCAACACATTCTCAATACGTGTGGCTCAATACAAGGCTAACCCCAAGGCCAGTATCTATTTCTGTGATGCTAAAGGTTTCAAAGGTATGATGCTGCGTGGAACGATGGAGGTACTTACCGACCCAGCCTCTAAAGAGATGATTTGGCGTGATGGCGACGAGCAGTACTATCCCGGTGGTGTAACCGACCCGAACTACTGCGTTCTGAAGTTTACCGCCACCGATGGTCGTTTCTATAGCGATTTTTATCCCCGCAGTTTTGTAATTGAGTAAATGATGAGCAATAAAGCACTTGTCGTTATCGACATCCAGAACGACATCACCAAACACTATCGGGACATCATCGGCAATATCAATGCAGCCATCGAATGGGCTGTGGCAGAGGATATGCACGTGGTCTATATCAAACACAACAACATCACCACTGCTACGAGAACGTTCAAGCCTGGCACCAAAGGTGAGGAATTGGTGCCTGAGATGAAGGTCGTGTCAGACAATATCTTCGTGAAGACGAAGAGTAATGCCCTTACAAGCGAGGCGTTTTCTGCTTTCGTAGCAGCGAATGGCATCAATGAGTTCTACGTAGCAGGTGCAGACGCTACAGGCTGCGTGAAATCGACGTGTTTCAACATGGCCAAAGCGGGCTTCACGGTGCATGTCCTCTCCGACTGCATTACCAGCTATGATCTGAAGAAGCTGCCGGAGATGCTCGCCTATTATGAAAGCAAAGGCTGCGTTTTAGCGAGAGTAGAGCGATGCTTGCATTAGCTCTGCCGAGCGTGAGCAGGCTCGAACGGAGTTCAAGGCTGCGAGGTGAAGACACTTGTAGAGTACCGATGAAACAGTTGCCGAATATTCTCTCATAATATATAAGATGAATAGATTACGACTCGGAGCAGTGCTCTATAGTCTTCGTGCGCTGGCTGGATGGACTTCTATTTCTTTGCGATAGATTAAGAACGAGGCCGGGCACGGTAATAACAGCAACAGCAGCTATCCTTGATGTGGTAGCTGCTGTTGCATTTAGAGTGGTTGTTCCTATAAGGGGCCTCGTCCCATACAACTGGTGGTAGTGATGGCGGTGAGGAAGGCGGTGAGTGCCGCTACTATGACCTTCACGGCAATCTCAAGGATGCGTTTCTTCATGGCTCAGGCCTCCAGTCTTTAAGGTTCAGGTTCCTCCTCCGAGGTTCCGGCCAGTGCCTCGATGTCCTGGAACGTGGCGGTCTTCTTCAGCATCTTGCTGCTGAGGTTGTTGATGTCCGTGCGGCTGGGGGCGAAGCGCAGGTACAGGCCCTTCACGTTCTGACCCACCGCAAACTTGTCCTTCGATTCGGCACCCTCGGTGGACATACTCAGGTAGAACGTACCCAGCTCGCCGAACTGCACCTTCTTGGACTCCATCAGCTGCTCGATGATACACTTCTGCAGCTTGTTGGCAACACCCAGGCAGACATCCTCGCCATACACCGTGTTGTGCTCTGAGATGTGCTTCACCAGCTCACGGTACGACATCGTCTTCATCGCCACACTCTTGCCGTACCACTTCTGGTAGGCGCGACTCTTCGAGTTCTTGTTCTGATACTTTTTGTACAATACTGACATAATTTTTCAAATTACTAAGGTTAATTAAAAGTTGTCGTTTCTCTCGTTGGGGCTGCGCTCTTCCCCTGTAACTGTTACGATGCAAAGGTACGAAAAATTTACCAATCCTGCAAGTGTTTTGTCAAATATTTTGCGTTAACAAGAGTTAAATCCGTGCTTACCGTTTGCAGCCTGCAAAGCCCCCGTTTGCTCCGAGCAAAGCCATCGTTTGCAGCCTGCAAACGGTGAATTGTCTCACTGTCTCAATGTCTCAAATATGACATTTACGTTCTGCGATTTTTAAGCAGAATTTTTTATTATTATATATATTATAATATATATAATAATAAAGTATATTTTTTCAATTTTTCAAAAACACAGATGTCATAATTGAGACATTGAGACATTGAGACAGTTCGGTAGCAATGTAAAGAATCTTCTGCTAAGAAATATTAATGCGAAAAAATAGCAGGTCAACTCTCTTGCGGATGACGTGCTTTTTTTGTACCTTTGCGGTCTATTTCGATTTTCAATATGACACCAACAAGAATCATCAGGAAGAA
>JAEEPZ010000201.1 GCA_016285055.1 Prevotella sp. | reverse complement strand
GGTGAAATCCATAGAAAAGCTATTGTCCCAAATTGTTTTTATTTGTTTTTCTTGTTTTTATTTGTTTTTTCTAAGTCCGCTTAGCGGAACAAACTGACCTAATTAGCGACGCAACGATGTCTTGTTTCATTCGCACAGCACGAATATTTTTTTGGAGTTAAAGGAGTTAAAGACAATAGCTTTGCTATGGATTTCACCCCTGAGACAAAGGCCGCCGTTTATCTAATGACGATTTTTTTGCCCGTTCTGGATGTAGATGCCGGGACGGGCATTGTTGTTTACCCGCTGGCCTGAGAGGTTGAAGAGTGGCGATCCCATTGTGTCATCCAGTCGGTGGATGTCGTTCACTGCCGACTCTGCCGTCAGGCTGACGCGGATGTTCTTCACGTTGCCCGTGTACTGTCCGTTGCTGCTGAGCCAGGTCATGGTGAGCAGCTTAATACCAGTGGTTAGGTCTGTTTCGAAGGTGTAGGTGCGATAAGTCTGCCATGCTCCGGTATTGGCAATGGCTTGCGTCCTCGGCCTGTCGCGCCGTGTGTACGGCGGCAGCGGCCTGCTGGAGCATCGTGTTCTTGCGTCCCGTTGGTAGCAAGCGTCTCCTACGTCGCCGAGCGGTCGGTCTCGAAGCCTTGCAGACGGTCGTCGATTTGCTGTGATTCCCGAGCAAGCTCGCCTACCCGTAGCCTTTCACGCCGTCGTGATTCTTGCGTCCCTTCGGTGGCAAGCGAACAAGTTCGAGCGGGCGTTGGTCAGTTGAGCCAGATAGCTCGTCGTCAGTGTTTTCTGTGCCATAATCTTCTGTTTTTTTGTTATACAATACGAAAAGTTGTCGTTTCCTTATCTCATAGTAGCACCGCTCGCGGCGGAGAGGCATCATTCTGCCCTCCAAGTAGCACCGCTCACGGCAGAGAGGCTCGTTCCTGTCCTCCCGGTAGCACCGCTCACGGCGGAGAGGCTTGTTCCCGTCCTCCCGGTAGCACCGCTCACGGCAGTGAGGCTTGTTCCTGTCCTCCTGGTAGCACCGCTCACGGCAGAGAGGCATGTTCCTGTCCTCCTGGTAGCACCGCTCACGGCGGAGAGGCTTGTTCCTCATCGCAAAGTAGGACGAAAAAATGAAAAGTCTGCGCCTCCGATGGTGGATGACGCAGACCATTCGTTCACTGTCGGCCTACCAGCCCTCGTCGACCTCTTCGTCTTCGATGAGTGTCTTGTTCATGCCGTACTGGTCGGCGCTGCCAGCCAGAATCATCTGGCGCTGCTTCAGTTCCACAGTCTGCATCGTGGGCTTTATATATGCTTTCTTTGTCATAGTTGTATTCTCCCTTTATTTAATGATTACCTTTTTACCGTTCACGATGTAGAGACCCTTCGTGGGTTGAGCCACGCGGCGGCCCTGCAGGTCGTAGACCACAGCGTCTGCGTCGATGACCTCAGCCGTAGGCATCTCGATGCCCGTTGTCTCGTCGAAACCGAAGAACGAGCGAGCCAGAGAGGCGCCGCTATACGTCAGGTAAGCCTTGTTGGCGCCGATGGTTCCCGTAGAGCTGAGCTTGTAGAAGCCCACGCCATTGGTTTCAGTCTTGTTCAGCACGTAGGCATTGCCCGGGTTGGTGATGCTGGTTGCCGTGCCCTGAAGCTCGTTGCCTTCGAGCGTCTCAGTCGTAGAGGCAGGTGTCAGCGTGATGGTGGCGGACGATGATTTCAGAATGACGGCCTTCGTGGCAGGTATTTCCCTGTTAGGAACCTCCTTCAGCGTCAGGCTGCTTCCGCTCAGTGCGGCCTGGAACACCGTCGTGTTCTCGTCGGCCGTGAAGCTTGTCGTGCCGTTATAGTACGTTGCCCAGTATTCGCCTGTCGCGCCCTCATTGGCTGTCAGGGTAAGAGGGTTCACCGTCACGGCGCAAGTAGCTGTCTTGCTGCCATCGGTGGTAGTCACTGTGATGGTGGCGGTGCCTGCGCCCACGGCGGTTACTACGCCGTCAGTCACGGTGGCCACGCTGGCATCGCTCGTTGTCCATGTCACGGTCATGTCTGTAGCGGTAGCGGGGGCGACGGTCGGGGTCAGAGTCGTTGTCTCGCCCACGATCAGTGAGGCCTCAGTCGGCGAGAGCGTCACGCCCGTGACAGCAGTGTAAGGCAACTGGCAGAAGAGACGCAGGGGCATGCCTGACGTAACACCGCCACCACCGGTCACGTGGTATCCATTGTAGAAGCACAGCATGTAGGCTGCGCCGGTCCAAGCAGTCTTGGATGTCCAGTAGTAGCCTATTTTGTCGAGGTTGGTGACCGTGCCGTTCTCGTAGTATCCGGCAGCAGGCAGGAACAGCGAGCCGGAGCCTACAGTCCAAGTGTAGCCCTTGTGACCTTCGGTGCTGTCCCAGGTCATGTTTCCGAGATTAATGAGGGCAGAGACTTCTGTGTCTGTTGGCAGTCGCCAGACATTAGCACCATTGTAGCTGCCATCGGTCTTGCCGTTGGCAAATTTGGTGCAGGCATCGGCGAAGCTATAGTAGGTATAGCTGCCCACCGTTGCCGTCGATGCTCCCGTCAGACCGGTGAGGTCCGTCTCGTTGCTCAGAGCGATGGCATACTTCTCTCCACCCAGCATCACCACGATGCCTAAGCGGGTCTGGCCGTTCTCGTCGGTAAAGAAGCCTTTGGTGCCTACGGCCGAAGTTGCGGCGATGGGAGTAACGGGGGTCACACTTACTGTGCATGTGGCGGTCTTGGCTCCGTCGGTAGTAGTGACGGTGATGGTGGCAGTGCCTGCGCCCTGAGCGGTTACTACGCCGTTGGCCACAGTGGCTACGCTACCATCGCTCGTCGTCCAGGTCACGCTCTTATCCTTAGCGTCGGCGGGGGCCACGGTCGGGGTCAGTGCCAATGTTTCGCCTACAACGAGTGCAGCCTCGGTCTGCGAGAGCGTCACCCCCGTCACCTTTAAGGCATCCTTCACCAAGCGTACCGACAAGCCGTAGCGACGGGAGACTCCAGAGGACCACTTTGGTTCCACAGCTGTAGCATGGAAGGTTAAGGCGCAGGCGCAGTTCACGTCGGCCGCAGACGTACTGGTCCAATAGAATCCTTGTACGCCAATATTATAGATACTTCCCCCAATCCTCAAGCCGGCAATGGGAAGGAACACAGCATCGTGAGCCTCAAGACTGCTGAACCAGTCGGCAGAACTGATGACGTTGGCATCAAAACCTACACTGGCTGTATTGGTAGAGTTGAGGGCATAGTTGCTGGTGCTCCAGTCGTCGGGTAGCACGATGATGCCCGGAACATTGTTCACAGAAGCCTTGGCAAACCGTACACCGGAGGCTGTGCTACGGGTGTTGAGCAGGTAAGCCCACTCGTCGCCCGACAGTGTGAACCAGCCATCACCGAAGAGGTTGCCCCAGTCGGACTTCAGCTTGTCGTTGGCGTTGTTTCCTGGGCCGTCTGTGCCGTCACCCACCGCGTTGGTGAGGCCGTATGCGGCTGTCCCCGTGAGGGTGCTCGACGCGCCCACCCAGCTAAACAGATCAACGGTGCCGGCGGCAGAGACGGAGCCGTTGCCGTCGATGAGGTTTTTGGTCCCCCCGATGTAGTCCCACTGGTGCTCGGCGAAGCGCCAGGTAAAGTTTTCCGGGGTGGCGGCGTTACCGTCGGCAGAGGTGCAGACGGCCTGCAGGTTGCCCTGCGCGAAATACACTTTGTCGCCGCTGGCGTTGATGGTGAACTTGCCATTCAGCGCTCCACCATCCTGTGCCCACGCGCCCGTTGCTGTCATGAGCAGCAGGGCGAGAATAAAAAATACTTTTTTTTGCTTCATACGCGTTTAGTTATCAAATTGTTAAACTTTAAGTGAATTAATAAATGTTTGTTGTGGTTTCTTGGTGTCTGTCGCCGTCCCCGCCGCAGTCGTCCGACGGGGACAAAAAAATAAGCCTACTTCCCTTGCCGGAAAGCAAGGAAAGCCGTATATTGACGCGGGCGACCCGCGCGTAAAAAAAGGTGTTGTTACCTCTCTTATATAGGCGAGCGCCTGAGAGAGAGAGAGAGAGAGAGAGTAATCAAATTATCGGAATGACCAAGAAAATAGCCATTCTTTTTCGCTGTGTTGTGATTATTTAACTCTCTGCGTGGCATAGGGGTTATTGTGGCTTGTAGGTCAGTATGCTGATGGTTTCGTTGAACTCTGCAAGGATTTCTTTCAGGCGTGGGTTCGACTTCTGCACGATGAGTGCAGCGAAATTGAGGGTCTTGCCCTCCTGCACCTCAGCGGTCTGCATGACAAAGGCATCGCGGCCTGCATAGTTGTTGAACCGTGTAGTCACGCCCGTCTTTC
>JAEEPZ010000078.1 GCA_016285055.1 Prevotella sp. | reverse complement strand
ATGACGGCCGAGGAAGCTAGGGAATACGGTATGATTGACCAGGCGCTCATTAAGAAATAGGAGTTAAGGATTTACGGAGTTAAAGGAGTTAAGGGAGTTAAAGGAGTTAAAGACAATAGACTCATCCCTGAAAGACTCTAAATGACTCGGAATGAAAGGCTAAAACATTTGTCTTTAACTCCTTTAACTCCCTTAACTCCTTTAACTCCTTTTAAATAAAAGAATGAAGAAGACTTGTAACTTTTGCGGGCGCAGCGAGCGCGAGGTGAAACTGATGATTAGTGGAATCAACGGCTTCATCTGTGAGGACTGCGCCAAGCAGGCTTATCAGATAGTGATGGAATCGGGCGTGGGGGCTGCAAAGAAGGAGAAAGACACACCGCCCAGCTTGCAGCGCGTGCCCAAGCCAAGGGAGATAAAGGAGTATCTCGACCAGTATATCATCGGTCAGGACGAGGCCAAGCGCTACATCAGCGTGGCTGTGTACAACCATTACAAGCGCCTGTCGCAGCCTGCTGACGACAAGGACGGCGTGGAGATAGAGAAGTCGAACATCATCATGGTGGGGCCCACCGGCACAGGAAAGACGCTGCTGGCGCGCACCATCGCGAAGCTTCTTGACGTGCCCTTCACCATTGTCGACGCCACCGTCTTCACCGAGGCCGGCTATGTGGGCGAGGACGTGGAAAGCATCCTCACACGTCTGCTGCAAGTGGCTGACTATAAGGTAGAACCCACGCAGCGCGGCATCGTGTTCATCGACGAGATTGATAAGATAGCGCGCAAGCAGGACAACCCCTCCATCACCCGTGACGTCAGCGGCGAGGGCGTGCAGCAGGGACTGCTGAAACTGCTGGAAGGCACGAGCGTCAATGTGCCGCCGAAGGGCGGGCGCAAGCATCCCGACCAGGAGTACATCGCCGTGGACACCCGCAACATCCTGTTCATCTGCGGAGGAGCCTTCGACGGCATAGAGCGTAAGATAGCGCAGCGACTGAATACGCACACCGTGGGCTACAACTCTGTGCAGAACACCCGTCACATCGACAAAGACGACCTGATGAAGTATGTGCAGCCGCAGGACTTGAAGAGCTTCGGCCTCATACCCGAGATCATCGGCCGTCTGCCCATCCTCACCTACCTCAATCCGCTGGACCGCCAGGCCCTGCGGCGCATCCTTGTGGAACCCAAGAACAGCATTATCAAGCAGTATCAGAAGCTGTTCCGCATGGACGGCATCGAGCTGACCTTCACCGAGGAGGCCATGGAGACCATCGTAGACAAGGCCGTGGAGTATAAGCTGGGAGCCCGTGGACTGCGGTCCATCGTAGAGACCGTGATGATGGATGCGATGTTCGACCAGCCCTCGCGCCATGTCACCACCTTCGAGGTGACCAAAGACTATGTGACGGAACAGTTAGGGAAGTCGCATTTAGAGTGATTGAGCATGAACCTTTGAGCATTTGACTATTGAACCTTGACGATTGAAAGAGGCCTATGAATAAAGAACCTAATCTGACTGAAGCCCTGAAGAAATACTTTGGCTTCGACACCTTTAAAGGCGACCAGGAAGCCATCATCCGCAACGTCCTTGAAGGCAATGACACCTTCGTGCTCATGCCTACGGGCGGCGGCAAGTCGCTGTGCTATCAGCTGCCATCGCTGCTCATGGACGGCGTCGCCATCGTCATCTCACCGCTCATTGCGCTGATGAAGAACCAGGTGGACTTCATAGCACACCTGAGCGAGCAGGAGGGCACAGCGCACTTCCTGAACTCGTCGTTGAACAAAACAGCCATCGACCAGGTAAAAGACGATGTACGCGCAGGGCGCACAAAGTTGCTCTACGTCGCTCCTGAGTCGCTGACAAAGGAGGACAACGTGGAGTTTCTGCGCACGGTGAAGATATCGTTCTATGCCATCGACGAGGCTCACTGCATCTCAGAGTGGGGCCACGACTTCCGCCCAGAGTACCGACGCATACGTCCTATTATCAACGAGATAGGTCAGGCTCCCGTCATTGCTCTCACGGCGACGGCCACCGACAAGGTGCGTACCGACATCAAGAAAAGCCTCGGCATACTGGACGCCAAGGAGTTTAAGTCGTCGTTCAACCGGCCGAACCTTTACTACGAGGTGCGGCAGAAGACCAAGGACATCGACAAAGACATCGTGCGCTTCATCAAGCAGCATCCCGGCAAGAGTGGCATCATCTACTGCCTGTCAAGGAAGAAGGTGGAAGACCTGGCCGAAGTGCTGCGCGCCAACGACATCAAGGCACAGTGCTATCATGCCGGACTCGACACCGCCACGCGCACACAGACGCAGGACGACTTCCTGATGGAGCGCATCGACGTCATCGTGGCCACCATCGCCTTCGGCATGGGCATCGACAAGCCCGACGTGCGCTTCGTCATACACTACGACATACCGAAATCGCTGGAGGGATACTATCAGGAGACGGGACGCGCAGGGCGTGACGGCGGCGAGGGACTCTGCATCGCCTTCTATTCGCACAAGGATCTGCAGAAATTAGAGAAGTTCATGGAGGGCAAGCCCGTGGCCGAGCAGGACATAGGACGCCAGCTGCTGCAGGAGACAGCGGCCTACGCCGAGACATCGGTATGCCGCCGCAAGATGCTGCTCCACTATTTCGGAGAGGAGTACAAGCTCGACAACTGCCACAACTGCGACAACTGCCTGCATCCGGGCAAGAAGATTGAGGCGTCGGCACAGCTCGTCATCGTGCTGAAAGCCATCCTCGCCATCAAGGAGAACTTCCGCTCCGACTATGTCATCGACTTCATCTCTGGCCGTGACACCGACGAGATACAGGCCCACAAGCATGATGAGCTGGAGGAGTTTGGAAGCGGTGAGGATGAGAATCCGAAGATATGGAACCCCATTATTCGCCAGGCACTTATCTTAGGCTATCTGAACAAAGAGGTGGAGAACTACGGCTTGCTGAAGGTGACTGCGGCCGGCAAGAAGTTTATCAACAAGCCGAAGACGTTCATGGTCGTCGAGGACCATGAGTTCAGCGACGATGACGACGCCATGGGCGAAGGCGGCACCTCGGCTCTCGACCCCACGCTGTCGGCCATGCTCCATGACCTGCGCAAGAAATGGTCGCGCAAGCTGGAGCGCCCGCCCTACGTCATCTTCCAGGATGTCAGCATCGAGCAGATGGCCACCTATTATCCCGTCACCTTAGAGGAGCTGAAGAACATTCAGGGCGTGGGCGACGGCAAGACGCGCCAGCCTTATGCCAAGGAGTTTGTCAACCTCATCAAGCGCTACTGCACCGAGAACGAGATTGAGCGGCAGACCGACCTCCGTGTGCGCACGAAGGCCAAGGACTCGATGCGCAAGCTGAAGATACTGCAGAACATCGACCGCCGCATCGCCCTCGACGATATTGCCAACGCCCTGGGCATCGACTTTGAGGAGCTGCTCGACGAGCTGGAGGGCATCGTCCTCTACAGCGGCAACAAAATCAACATCGACTACTTTGTTTACGACATCATGGATCCCGACGACGTGGCCGACATCTGCGACTTCATGGCCGAACAGGAGAAAGACGACATCGAGGCAGCCATCCGCGAGTTCGGGCAGGACTTCTCAGAGAACGAGATACGCCTGGTGCGCATCAAGTTCATCAGCGACATGGCCAATTAACAATTGTTTATCGGCATCACAACGATTTTTGTGGCTTAGTCACCATATTTTGGGTACTACTGACTATTGCCGCCTGCGACGGCGGCAATAGTCGGGTTGCCATGCTGGTAGGGGTGCAACAAATTGAACGACATAGGTTGAAAGTTAAAAAACTACAAGGCAGAGCAAAAACTTTCAACTTTCAACTATCAACTTTCAACTTTTTTGTACCTTTGCACGCAATATTCAAAAAGGTACTTTTTTTATGGCTTCATTTATTGCAGACAAGATTGTGATGGACGGCCTGACCTTCGACGACGTCCTGCTAATCCCCGCCTTTTCGGAAGTGCTGCCGAAGACGGTAGAGTTGAAAACCCGCTTCTCAAGACACATCGAGCTGAACGTGCCCTTCGTGACGGCTGCCATGGACACCGTGACGGAGAGCCAGATGGCCATAGCCATTGCCCGCGAAGGCGGTATCGGCGTGATTCACAAGAACATGTCGATAGAGAACCAGGCCCGTGAGGTGGCTATCGTGAAGCGTGCCGAGAATGGCATGATTTACGACCCCGTCACCATTCCGCGCGGCTCCACTGTGGCACAGGCCCTCGACATCATGGCTGAGTATCACATCGGAGGCATTCCCGTGGTGGACGACGAGAAGCACCTCGTGGGCATCGTCACCAACCGCGACCTGCGCTTTGAGCGCCGTCTGGACCGTCCCGTGGAGGAGGTGATGACGAAGGAGAACCTCGTCACCACTCACCAGCAGACGAACCTGAGCGATGCTGCGCAGATACTGCAGGAGAACAAGATAGAAAAACTGCCCGTTGTGGATAAGGACAACCGCCTCGTCGGCCTGATCACTTATAAGGACATCACCAAAGCCAAGGACAAGCCTATGGCCTGCAAGGACGAGAAAGGCCGTCTGCGCGTGGCTGCCGGAGTGGGTGTGACGAGCGACACGCTGGAGCGTATGCAGGCACTGGTCAATGCCGGAGCCGACGCCATCGTCATCGACACCGCCCACGGACACTCGAAGGGCGTCGTCGAGAAGCTGTGTGAGGCGAAGGCATCGTTCAAGGATATCGACATCGTGGTGGGTAACATCGCCACGGGCGAGGCAGCGCGCCTGCTCGTTGAAAACGGTGCCGACTCGGTGAAAGTGGGCATCGGACCGGGCTCTATCTGCACCACGCGTGTCGTGGCCGGCGTCGGCGTGCCGCAGCTGTCGGCCGTCTACGATGTGTACAGCGCCCTCAAGGGCACCGATGTGCCCCTCATCGCCGATGGCGGACTGCGTTACTCCGGCGACATTGTCAAGGCACTGGCTGCCGGCGGTTCCTGCGTGATGATCGGCTCGCTCGTGGCAGGCACAGAGGAAAGCCCCGGAGAAACCATCATCTTCAATGGCCGAAAGTTTAAGAGCTATCGCGGCATGGGCTCTTTGGAGGCCATGGAGCATGGCTCGAAAGACCGTTATTTCCAGTCGGATACGAAAGACGTGAAGAAGCTGGTGCCGGAAGGCATCGCCGGACGTGTGCCCTACAAGGGAACGGTGCAGGAAGTCATCTATCAGCTCACCGGCGGTCTGCGCTCGGGCATGGGCTACTGCGGCGCCAAGGACATTGAGGCTCTGCACAACGCCAAGTTCACCCGCATCACCAACGCCGGCGTGCAGGAGAGCCATCCGCACGACATCACCATCACCAGTGAGGCCCCGAATTACTCACGACCCAACGATTAACAAGCAACCACAATAATGAAAAAGTTATTTTTGGCAGCCCTCTTCGCTGCTGTCCCCTATGCTGCGATATTCTCGCAGCCCCAGGCTGACGACCCCATTATTATGATCGTGAACGGCCAGCCCGTGCCCCGTTCCGAGTTTGAATATTCGTTCAATAAGAACAACTCCGAAGGCGTCATCGACAAGAAAAGCGTGGAGGAGTATGTCGACCTGTTCATCGACTACAAGCTGAAGGTTTTCGCAGCCCTTGATGCCAAGTACGACACGCTGTCGTCCTACCAGCAGGAGTTTGCCATGTACCGCGACCAGCAGGTCATGCCGATGCTGGTCACCGATGCTGACATGGAGGCTCAGGCCCACAAGATTTATGATGAGACCGTGGAACGCATCGGCCCCGACGGCCTTGTCCAGACCGCACATATCCTCATCAAGGCCGACCAGCAGGCTCCGCAGGCTGAGTGGGATGCCGCCAAGGTGCGCGCCGACTCCATCTACAACGCTATAAAGGCTGGCGCTGACTTCTCAGAACTGGCCAGGCGCCTGTCGCAGGATCCTGGCTCGGCCCGGCAGGGCGGTGAGCTGCCGTTTGTGCAGCGCGGACAGCTGGTGAAGGAGTATGAGGATGCTGCCTTTGCCCTGACTGACTCCGGGCAGGTGTCGCCGGTGGTGAAGTCGCCCTTCGGCTATCACATCATCCAACTCAGAGGACGTAAGATGCTGGAGCCTTTCGAGTTCCATCACGACGCCATCATGCGTTTCATGGAGCAGCGCAACATGCGCGACCAGGTGGCACAGCAGAAGGTGGAGGAGCTGGTGAAGGAGAGCGGCATCACGCAGCAACAGTTCATGGAGCAGAAAGCCCGCGAGCTGTCGCAGAACGACATGGACCTGCGCTACCTCATTCAGGAGTACCACGACGGTCTGCTGCTCTACGAAATCAGCAATAAGCTGGTGTGGGACAAGGCAGCGAAGGACGAGGAAGGATTGAAGAACTTCTTCAACAAGCACAAGGCCAACTACGGATGGGACGAGCCCCGCTTCAAGGGCATGGCTTATCATGTGAAGACCAAGGCCGATGTGAAGAACGTGAAGAACTGCGTGAAGAAGTTGCCTTTCGACCAGTGGGCTGAGGCACTGCGCACCACCTTCAACAGCGACAGCGTCATCCGCATCCGTGTGGAGAAAGGCATCTTTAAGGCTGGCGACAATGCCTATATCGACAAGGTGGTGTTTAAGAAAGACACCGTCGTCACGCCTTTGAAAGACTATCCCATCGATGCCCATTACGGCAAAGTGCTGAAGAAAGGTCCTGAGGACTATACCGATGTGCGCGGCCTTGTCGTGGCCGACTATCAGGAGGCTCTGGAGAAAGAGTGGGTGGCCGACCTGCGTCGCCGCTATTCGTTCCAGGTTAATCAGGATGTACTAAAGACTGTAAACAACCATTGATGAAGAAGTTCTTTTTATTAGTGGCTCTTTTCGCAGGGCTTGTGGGACCTATGAGTTCTATGGGTCTTATGGGTCCTATGCGTCCTATGGGGCCTATGGGGAATCCTGATGACTCGCTGGCCAGCATCGTTGATGAGGTGGTATGGGTGGTGGGCGATGAGCCGATTCTGAAGAGCGACATCGAGGTGACACGCATACAGGCAGCCATGGAAGGCGTGCACTGGAGCGGCGACCCCGACTGCGCCATCCCAGAGCAGCTGGCAGTGCAGAAACTGTTTCTGCATCAGGCTGCCATCGACAGTATCGATAAAGACATCACTGAGAACGACATCGCCCTCGAGGTAGAGCAGCGTGTGGAATATATGGTGCAGCAGGTGGGCTCGCGAGAGAAACTGGAGGAGTATCGCCGCCAGAGCCTCAGCCAGATACGCCAGTCGATGCACGACGACCTGCGCGACCAGATGCTTATACAGCGCATGAAGCAGAAACTGGTGGCTGACCTCGCCGTCACGCCAGCCGAGGTGCGCCGCTACTTTAAGGACATGCCCGAGGACAGCATCCCCTTCGTGCCGACAGCCGTGGAGGTGCAGATCATCACGATTACGCCGCGTATCTCGGCTGAGGAGATCAACCGTGTGAAGGACGAGCTGCGCAACTATACCGACCGTATCAACAGCGGCGAGACATCGTTCTCAACGCTGGCCCGCCTCTACTCTGAGGACCCGGGCTCGGCGCGCCTGGGCGGAGAGCTGGACTATGAAGGACGTGCCACCTTCGACCCGGCATTTGCGGCCGTGGCCTTCAACCTCACTGACCCTACCAAGGTGTCGAAGATTGTGGAGTCGGAGTTTGGCTTCCATATCATACAGCTCGTCGACAAGCGAGGCGACAAGATCAAGGTGCGCCACATCCTGCGCAAGCCCATCGTCAGCGACTCAGCTGTCAACGCAGCCTTGGAAAGACTCGATACCATCGTGACCGACGTGCGGGCTGGTCTGCCCCCGTTGGTGCTGCGTGACCAGCTGACGGAGAAGTGGACCTTTGAGGACGCCGTGGCGTTCTTCTCCGACGACAAGGACACGCGCAACAACCACGGACTGATGGCCAACCGCAACGAGTACGGACAGCTGAAGTCCTCACGCTTTGAGATGCAGGAGCTGCCCGCTGAGGTGGCGCGTGCCGTGGAGACCTTGCAAGTAGGGGAAATATCCGCTCCGTTCAGCATGATCAATTCACGGGGCAAGACCGTCTGCGCCGTGGTGAAGCTGAAGAACAGGATTCCTGGCCACCGCGCCACCGTCACTGAGGATTTCCAGGTGTTGAAAGATGTGGTGATGGAGAAACGGCGCGCAGAGTTCCTGCACAAGTGGGTGGTGGACAAGATCAAAAGCACCTATGTGCGTCTCAACGACCAGTACCGCGACTGTAAGTTTGAGTACGAGGGCTGGCTCCGATAGGCGTGAGGTGTCTTGGGCGCGCCAAGCAGCTACGCGCAGCAATTCGTGAAATTCGTTGCTGAAAACGGATCAATTTGAATAGTTACTTATTTCTGTAATGGCAGGGATTTGAAGCAGAAAGATGATAGGAACAGACACAGCAGAAGCATCATCACGATGCTTCTCTGTGTGCTTTGTGTGTTGTTCTCCTATGCTGCCACATTATGGCAACCCGCTGCTGCCCCGCCGCAGAACGACCCGAAGCGCGTCTATCTCATCCATGCTGACGAGCTGCGCTACGACCGCTGGCGCAACAACGATGCACAGGTGCTTACCGGCAACGTGCAGTTCGAACACGACGGCGCACGCCTCTACTGCGACAGCGCCAACTTCTTTGAGTCCACCAATTCTTTCGAAGCCTGGGGAAATGTGCGGATGGTGCAGGGCGACACGCTCTCGCTGACCAGCGACCAAGGCTATTATGACGGCAACCAGCAGATGATGGAGGCCAAGGACAACGTGGTGCTCAAACACCGTAAGACCACCCTTTTCACCGATGAGCTTTATTACGACCGCATCTGGAACCAGGGCTATTTCCAGAACGGCGGACGCCTCGTCGACAACAATACGACGCTGACCAGCGACTGGGGCGAGTATCACACCGACACGAAGATGGCCATTTTCTACTATACTGTTGACATGGTAGACAAGAAGTTCCACCTCACCACCGATTCGCTTTATTATAACACGCAGACGAAGCTGGCACACATCGTGGGGCCGTCGGACATCGTGTCGGGCAAGAGTCACATCTATTCAGAGAAGGGCTTCTACAATACGGTCACCGAGGAGTCGGAACTGCTCAACCGTTCCGTGCTGCGCAACGAAGGGCGCACACTCATAGGCGACAGCGTGTGGCACAATGGCAAGACCGGCGTCAGCGAGGCATTCAACAACGTCATCTTCAACGACACGGTGAACAAGAGCATCCTGCAGTGCGACTATGGCCACTATGAGGACAGCACGGGCTATGCCGTGTGCACCGACCGTGCCCTTGCCATCGACTACTCGCAGCGTGACTCGCTGTTCATGCACGCCGACACCATCAAGGTCTTTTCTTATAACCTCAATACCGACTCTGTCTATCGCGTCTTACACGCGTATAATAAGGTACGCGCGTACAGATATGATTTACAGGCCGTGTGCGACTCCCTCGTCTACTCTTCGCTCGACTCCTGCATGACTTTGTACAAAGACCCCATCACCTGGAACATGAACCAGCAGTTGGTGGGCGACGAGATACAGGTGTTTATGAAGGACTCTGTCATCGACCACGCACATGTCATCGACAATGCCTTCTCCATCGAGCAGCTACCTAAGGAGAAATGCTACAACCAGGTGTCGTCGAAGGAGATGTTCGCCTTTTTTACCGAAGGCCGCATCCACGAGGCGCAGGCCAAGGATAATGTCCTCACCGTCTATTATCCCGAGGACAAGGCCGACAGCAGTTATGTCGGTCTGGTGTACATGGAAACCAACGAACTGAAAATCTTCATGGACAGTGTGGGCAAGATGAGCCGCATCTGGACCCCTCGGGCCGAAGGAACGATGTACCCCATGTCGCAGATTCCCCCCGACAAGCGCGAGCTGAAGGGCTTTGTCTGGTATGACTATGTGCGTCCGCTCAACAGGGACGATGTCTTCATCTGGCGTGGCAAGAAAAAGGAATCACAAGAGACAAGCGATGAATAAGCCACGAGCCTTCAACCATCAGCCTATCTACATCGATGCCCGCCGGGAGCGGCTCGAGCAAGTGGAGCAGCGTGCACGGCAGGAGTTGGGCATGGCACCGCCAAGCGCCTACGTACCCTCCGATTTGCACGGTGTTTTCTCTGCTGCTCAGAAGCAGCGTCAGAAGGGTAGGGGACTGTTGCTTTGGAGTCTTCCCATGCTCCTTGCCGTCATTCTCGTCCTCCTTGCCTCTGTCCTCCTCATCGCATTCTCCCGTTCCTGACAAATAACGAAGAAATAGAAGACTCTCAACCCTCATCTCTCAACTCTCATCTCTCATCTCTCAACCCTCAACTCTCAACTCTCAACTCTCAACTCTCAACTCTCAACTCAAGCATGTCCGACATCATTCAGCTTCTTCCCGATTCCGTTGCCAACCAGATAGCCGCCGGCGAGGTGATACAGCGCCCCGCCTCCGTCATCAAGGAGTTGGTGGAGAATGCTGTCGATGCTGGTGCCCGCAACATCCGTGTGCTTGTCACCGATGCTGGACGCACCTCGCTGCAGGTCATCGACGATGGTTGTGGCATGTCGGAGACCGATGCCCGTCTGGCTTTCGAGCGCCATGCCACATCGAAGATACGGAAGGCCGACGACCTCTTCTCGCTCCACACCATGGGATTCCGCGGCGAGGCCCTGCCGTCGATAGCGGCTGTAGCGCAGGTGGTGCTCACCACACGTATGGCCGCCGACGAGATAGGCACCTGTCTCACGTTGCATGCCTCGCGTGTCGTCAGTCAGGAGCCGGTGGCCTGTCCTGTGGGCAGCAACTTCAGGGTTGACAACCTCTTCTACAACGTGCCGGCGCGGCGCAAGTTCCTCAAGAGCAACGCCACCGAGCTGACCAACATCCTTACGGCCTTCGAGCGCATCGTCCTCGTCTATCCTGATATCGCCTTCCAGCTCTACAGCAACCAGCAGGAACTGCTCTCGCTCAGAGCTGCCCCACTGCGCCAGCGCATCGTCGACGTCTTCGGCAAGCGGCTGAATCAGGAGCTGTTGCCCATACAGGTGGACACGGCATTCTGCCGCATCAGCGGTTTTGTGGGCAAGCCGGAGGCAGCGCGCAAGAAGGGCAGCCAGAACTATTTCTTCGTCAATGGGCGCTACATGCGCCATCCCTATTTCCACAAAGCCGTCACCAGTGCCTACGAGCGCTTGGTGGCTGAGGGCACCGTGGCGCCCTATTTCGTCTACTTCGACGTCGACCCTGCCAATATTGACGTCAACATCCATCCTACGAAGACCGAGATTAAGTTCGAGGATGAACAGAGCATCTTCCAGATTCTCTCTGCCGCCGTGAAGGATGCCATTGGCCGTTTCAGCGAGGTGACGGCTATCGATTTCGACACCGAGGGACGGCCCGACATTCCCGTCTTCGATCCTCAGCGTCATGCCGTCCACTTGCCCGATGTGCAATACAACCCTTCCTACAACCCTTTCAACACGACGCCTGCCGCCAACGCCGATGCTACGGTGCACGGAACCACCGGCTCCTTCAGCCGAGGCTCCGTTGCTGCCCATCTGTCGCTGCTCTCAGAGCTGACCAGGCCGTCGGCATCGCAGCCTGACATGCCATCGCTCTTCCCTGACGACACCCCCGCACCGTCGCTCATCACCGAGAAATCGCCCGAACACTATCAGTACAAGGGCCGCTACGTGATGACCGCTGTGAAGTCGGGGCTGATGATCATCGACCAGCACCGCGCCGATGTGCGCATCTGCTATGAGCGATACATGGAGCAGCTGCGCCGCCATACATCCAGCACGCAGAAGCTCCTCTTCCCCGAGATACTGCAGTTCGCACCGTCCGACAGCGTCCTGCTGCAGCGCTTCCTGCCCGACTTGCTGACGATGGGCTTTGACATCAGCGACCTGGGCGGCGGCAGCTTTGCCGTTAATGGCATACCCGCCGCCATAGAGGGCTACGATCCATTGTCGTTGGTGCGCAACATCGTGACCGATGCCGCCGAAAAGGGGAGCAACGCCACCGCCGACGAGTTGCACAGCGCGTTGGCACTGAGTATGGCGCGCCATACGGCCATCGATTATGGCCAAGTGCTCAGCAACGACGAGATGGAACGCCTTGTCAACGAGCTCTTCGCCTGCTCCAACGCCAACTATACACCCGACGGGCAGTCTGTCCTGGCCATCCTTCCACAGGCTGACATCGATCAGCTTCTACGATGACTGGCGCCCGAGCTGCTGCACCGTTTTCACTCAGTGGCGCTCCTGCACTTCAACTATGAACAGTAAAAGCTATGAACGGAATATGAAAAGAACACTGTTATTCGTCTTTATCGTTGTCGCTGCCTTGACATCCCGCGCACAAGACAGCGAACTGCCGGCACAGAAATACAGCGTGGCAACAGGCTCGTTTTGGAGCAACTGGTTCGTGCAAGCCGACCTGACGGCCTCGTCGTTCTTCGGTGACAGGGGCAACACACCCACCGCACAGCTGTCGTCTTCGCTGACGAAAGACTTCCGCACGCGCATGGGCTTCTCAGTGGCTTTAGGCAAGTGGTTCACGCCAGGCCTGGGTTTACGTACCAGGTTCGGCGGGTTGTGGGGACGCACCGTCGTCAGTGCGGACAAGGACATCAATGCCTCACGCTACTGGACACTTGATGAACAGGTGCTCTTCAATCTCTCGAACATGTTCTGCGGCTACAGCGACACGCGCCGGCTGAACATCATCCCCTACGTCTCTGCAGGGCTGGGGCGCAACCTCAGTTATAACACCTATGCCATGGGGCTGGGGCTGGGACTGCTCAATGAATGGCGGCTCAGCCCGAAGGCATCCGTCCACGTCGACCTGTCGTGGCGAGCCTATGAACCCGATTTCGACGGCGCTGGCGGGCAGGTTTTTGCCCGCGGACTGCGTGGCAAGGACCAAGTGCTCAGCTTTGCCGTAGGGCTGACGTGGAACCTGGGCAGCGGCTCCTTCAACCGTGTCAAGGATGAGGATGCCCTCAATATTCTGATAGAGAGTCAGATGGAAGCCCTCGGAGCCCAGTTGCAGGATGCACAGATGGAGAATGAGCGACTGCGCAAGCTCCTCGAGCATTCCGAACAGCGCCCCCAGCCAGCACCCGCGCCTTAGTTTTAAGAAGCGTTCTCGCCGGCTTTCCGCGTTAACAAGCGCAGTGATGCCGGCAATACAGGAACATTAGAAGAAGGCATGAACAATCCAAGCTAAGAAGTATAGTTAAAAGGGCATTTAAGTTGACAGATGGCAAAAAATAACCTGAATCTTAAGATTTTTTGAAAGAAAAATCTACTTTTTCTTGGCGGGTTTTGAAAAAATGCTTAACTTTGCCACGATTTTGCACCTAAAGTATTTAATATTATAAATTTTTAAGTTCATGAAAAAGAAATTTATTAATGGTTTGCTCATGGTAGCTCTCTTTGTGGGCTTCACGAGCTCGATGGTTTCTTGTAAGGACTATGACGACGAGAAAATCACTAATCTTGAGGGTGTATTGGCCGACAATGTCGATGCCCTGAAGAAGATTCTCGCTGGTCAGCAGGCCGACATTACAAACCTTCAGAATCAGATCACAAACCTCAAGGCGCTCCAAGAGGCTTGTCAGACGAACTGTGCTAACTTCCAGACGAAGATTCAGCAAGACCTCAAGCTCTATCTCCTTTTGGAAGACTTTGGCGACAGCCTGAGAAAGAACACCTACACCAAGGTGCAGATTGACGGCTTCATTAACGAGGTCAAGAACAAATTCAGTGATTATTACACGAAGGCGGAGATTGACAACTTGTTCAACACGAAGCTGGCCAATTATTTCACTAAGGATGAGGTCGCTACCAAGCTGAGTGAACTGTCGGCTGCTATGCTCGACAGCATCAGAGTGGCTACCAGCAAAGCTGCTGTGGACAAGACCGTATCTGAGTTGCTCGGTGAGGCTGACAGCAAGATCAGCACTGCTCTCAACAGCTACATCACCAGCTACAACCTCCTCAACAACATTGTTGACAGCACAGTCATCAGAGATATGATTACTGTCGAGGTGAACAAGATCAATGCCGAGTTGGTAAAGGTTTATGCCAGCATCGACGAAGTACGTGCAAAGGCAGAGGCTGCTCAGAGCCTTGCTGCTGCTGACTCCATCCGTATTGACGGACTCGATGGTCTCGTAAGCACTCTGCAGACTTCAGTCACCAACATCGAGACAAATCTGACCACGCTCCAGGGCACTGTGGCTACGCTTCAGACCGAATTGGCCAATGTCAAGGGCGATGTGAGCACGCTTCAGACCAAGGTGGTGACCATTGATGGCAAAGTGACAACGCTCGAAGGCTATGTGGCTACGCTGCAGTCTCAGATGACTCAGACCATCAACGACCTGACTACTACCACAACTACTGCTAACAACGCATGGGCTAAGGCTCAGGCCAACGAGACGGCTATCTCTAACATGAATGAAGTCATCACGGGCATTCAGACCAATTTGAACACTCTTGCTCAGACTGTAAGCAGCAACTACACCGAGTTGATTGGTAAATACAACGATCTGGGCAACCTGATTAACGAGAACACCCAAAAGATTTCAGATCTTACACAGACTGTGGCTGATCACAAGGCTGAGGCCGAACAGGCACATCAGCAGCTGACAAACCTCATCAACGGTGTGAGCGAGAACTTGCAGGCACTCAGCAATACAGTGAGTGAAATCCGTGGTGATGTCAATACACTTCAGGGCGATGTGACTACCCTTCAGACAACTGTTGAGCAGCAGGGTCAGAAGCTGACCGATCTCGGCAACGAGGTGTCTACTCTCAGCACTAACCTCAGCAATCTTACCACTACCGTTTCCGAGCTGAACGAAAAGGTGGATGATAACTTCATCGTGCTGATGGCTGCTCTGAGTGCTATCGGAGAATACCTCGATAAGAACATTACCAGCATCGAAATCAACGGCACATTCAACCCCATGTTCGGTGAGATGGCTCTGCCCTTCGACGTCCGTTCTAACATGCTTGTTGCTTTCCGCGGCTTGATCAGCGACCGTAAGCTTTACTTCCCCACTCGCAATCAAGATTATGCTGCACTTCCTGATCAGTGGAATAAGGGCGTCTTTACCGATGAAGACCTGAAGATGCTTGGCATCAGCAGCCTCTCACAGGTGAAAGGTTTCGTAACAATCGGTGAGAACGAGGAAATCGTTGCTACTCAGTATTATGATGAGAATGGTGATCCGCAGGTGAAACCTGGTAACGCAGGTACTATCTACCTCACTGTCAACCCCACCAACCGCGACTTCACTGGAACTGAGTTCACGCTCATCAATAGCACCAACAATGCTGTTGCTGCAGAGCTCTCACCCCTGAAGAAGAGCAATCACGTTCTTACCTTCGGTTACACGCGTGCTGGAGTGGATGATGGAGCTCAGAGTTCCAATGGCTTCTATGAGACTCAGGTTACCGTGACCGCTGAGGATGCCAAGAACATGGGTCTGCGCCTCAATCTGAGCGAAATCAAGGATCTTGCCGCCAATCTGAAGAACTGGAAGCAAGGCATTAGCCTCACTACTTTGATGAATGCTGTCTATGACAACATTAATAGCGTTCTTGACGCTAATGCTGTCAAGGCTACTTGGGAGGCTGCCGATAACACGTTCAGCACCACATCGCAATATGCCATTGGTATAGCTGGCATCAAGCCGCTTTCTTTCGCCTTCGCAAAGGACATCGAGTTAGATGGTATTCCCGGAACTGACCTCGCTGAGGATTTGCTCCAAAACATCATTAATGCTGTGGTGAAGGGCATGCCTGAGATGGACTTCATCAACCGCTTGGATATTGAAAAGCTGGAGCTCAACGAGCTGACTGATGAGTTAGAGGCTACTATTACTATTCACCTGGGAACACGCTATATTGAAAGCACTGGTCCTAAGACCGCTACATTCTGGTTCCCGTACTACGAAATCACTGGTACCAATGGCGAGCATGTTACCATCACCAACACGCATCCTGAGGTTACGGTGACTGTCAACGGTGATAACAATGACGGCTATGCCACTATCGAGGTGAAGCTTTACATGGGTGACTTCATTGACCGTATGGGTGACTATGACTCTGAGAGCTATGATAACATCAAGGATCAGTTCAATCACCTGCTTGACCACGCTAACGACTTCATCTCTCAGGTTACTCAGATGAATTTCACCACGATGGGTAACGATGTCTTCGCTCAGTTCCAGAAATTCATCAACGAGCTGAACACTCACTTCACTCGCTTCACACGTCCTAACAGATTCTTCAAGCCCACCATCATCGTGAGAAATGCTGAGGGCATGGTTAATCTGAGCACGCTGGCTAACTATCCCACTAAGGTGAAGGGTCCAATCGAGATTATTCCTTCTAACTACAATGCTGAGATGCTTTCGCCTGCTTTCAAGAAGTTCGTGGCTGTGACTGATGTTAAGAAGAATGGCAACAGTGCCAAGGCTGGTAATGCCGATTGCAAGCGTGAACTGGATGCTGTTAACAATCTCCCAGGATTTAACCAGGTTATCGACGGTGGCTTCAACCCCATCACCTTCAATGGCAAGGCTGGTTACTCCTACGAGTTCATCTATTCTGCTGTCGACTTCTCAGGCAAGGTTGTTACCAAGAAGTTCTTCTTGACAGTTAAGTAATTTCTAACAATTAGAAAAGGAGAATAACGATGAATATCAAGAAATCAATACTTACCTGCTTGTTGATGCTGGGCTTTGTCTCAGCATCAGCACAGCAGCAGCAGCAGGATGAGCCTTTCTATGACTTCAATCCTCACTGGTACGTGCAGGTGCAGCCCCTGGGTGGTCAGTACACCCTTGGTGAACTGCCCTTTGGTGACATGTTCTCGTACAATGCACAGCTCGCTCTCGGCTATCAGTTCGACGAGGTGCTCGGTGCTCGCCTCAGCGTCAACGCTTGGCAGTCGAAAGGCGGCTCTGACTATGGTGCATTGGGCAAGTGGGACTGGAAGTGGAAGTATGTTGCTCCCTCACTCGACCTCACGGCCGACCTCTCCACACTCTTCTGCGGATTCAATCCCAACCGCTTGTTCACGCTGAACCTCTTCCTCGGCATCGGTGCCAACATCGGTTTCGACAATGACGAGGCTGCAGCAGCAAAGAACCAGATTGATCCTATCCACCAGTGGAATGCACTTTACTACAGGACAGACAATGCTCCCATGTCGCTCCTCTGGGACGGCACAAAGACCCGCCTTGTGGGACGTGCAGGACTCGGTGCTGACTTCCGCCTTAGCGATGCTGTCAGCCTCGGACTGGAGGTCAATGCTAATACCCTCTCTGATGGCTATAACTCAAAAGAGGCTAAGAACAATGACTGGTACTTCAACGCCCTCCTTGGCCTGAAGATCAATCTCGGCAATGCCTACACCGTTTATCCTGCTGGCTCACAGTTCACGCCCCGCCGCTCTCTCCTGAGGAAGGCTCCGCGTGTCATCGAGAAGGAAGTCATCAAGGAAAAGGAGGTCGAGAAGATTGTTGAGAAGAAAGTCTATGTCGACAAACCCATCTACATCGAGAAGCCGCTTGAGCCGCTCCGTCGCGACATCTTCTTCACCATCAACAGCTCACGCATCGATCCTTCTGAGGACAAGAAGCTCGACGAGATTGCCTCTTACCTGAAGCTCTACCCGCAGACGAAGGTCAGCGTGACCGGCTATGCTGACAAGGGCACCGGCAACGCTCAGATCAACAAGCGCCTCGGTGAGAGACGTGCAAGAGTGGTGGCTGACCGCCTCGTGAAGCAGTACCGTGTAGACCGCTCACAGATTGTTGTTGACAGCAAGGGTGACACCGAGCAGCCCTTCGCAGAGAACGACAAGAACCGCGTCAGCATCTGTATCGCTGAGTAATTTGTTAAGCTGAACCTATCGTGAAAGACACAGAGCTACGGGGAATGTTTCTTTCCCTGCGCCCTGTGTCTTTTATTTGTTACATTTTTTTAATTCATAAATAACAAATGAAAAAAACAATTCTTTCATTGCTCTCGCTTTTGCTGTTGGTTGTGACTGCACAAGCCCAGACTGTTTCTAAGGGCTATTACAGAGTGCAGAGTTTTTCTTCCAATCGCTATATTTACCTTGTGGACTACAAGACAAGAGGCGTTGATGTGAGCACTACAGGCTACGATGTTGATGCTCTGCGTACTTGGGGGCCTTTTTCCCGTGTCGTCTCCGACCCCTCAACGGTCTATTTCATTGAAAACGCCGGCGGTTATTTCTATAACCTGAAGGGACAAGGCAAGGACGTCTACGACTTCGTCGGACGCTACCTTACCGTCAAGCCCATCAACTATCAGGGTCAGACCCTTTATACCGCTTCAGGTATTTATCAGGGCGTGGAAGTGTTTCTTGCTGATTCTGATCCTGACCCTGACTTTCCTGATAATCCGGGATTCCTCAATACCGGAGGAAATGCGTTGCAGAAGATGTGGAAAATACTCCCCGTCAATGTCAATGACAACTCCAATTATTTCGGCATCACGCCTGAAGTAACCATCGGCGATAAATACTATGCCCCGTTCTTTGCCTCTTTCCCGTTCACTCCGTATTCTTCCGGTCTCAAGGCATACACCGTTACCACTATTGATGGTGACATGGCTGTGATGACTGAGGTTCAGGGCAAGGTGGCTGGCGGTACGCCTGTCATTATCGCATGTCCAAGCTCCACACCCGCTGGCAACCGCATTAACATTGAGATGCAGGATGCAGCCACGCCTGCTGGCAATCTGCTCAAAGGCGAGTATTTCAACAGCTCCGACTTCTATGGCTCAAAGGCTTTCCATTACAATGCCCTGCCGTGGGATGCCGCCACCATGCGTATCCTTGGCGTCACGAGTGATGGCAAGCTTGGCTTCATTAAGAGTACGAAGCAGAAGACCATTCCCCGCAATAAAGCTTATATAGTTGTCAGTGCCAATGCTCCCGATGAGATCAAGCTGATGACGCAGGCTGAGTACGATGAGGAGAAAGCCAAGGATGCTGTCACTG
Organism: Prevotella sp.; assembly: GCA_016285055.1. Taxonomy (GTDB): domain Bacteria; phylum Bacteroidota; class Bacteroidia; order Bacteroidales; family Bacteroidaceae; genus Prevotella. Next base: position 2,457 of record JAEEPZ010000078.1, on the reverse strand, counting down.
TTGTGGCCCGCAGCTACAGCCGCCAGTATGGTGACGCCAATCCCACTTTCGAGTATGATGTAACCAATGGAATATTGAACGGTGTGCCGGCTCTCAGCTGCGCAGCCACACCGTCATCGCCTGTCGGTACCTATTCCATCGTGGTAGAGCGTGGTACAGTCACCAATAACCAGTTTACTGGCACCAGTGGAACGCTCACCGTCACGAAGGCTCCGCTCACCGTCACTGCCCGCAGCTATACCATCAAGCAGAACGAGCCGCTGCCCGCCTTTGAGGCTGACTATGCCGGCTTCAAGCTTGGCGAGACGGCCAGCGTGCTGACGGCCCAACCGCAATTCAGCTGCTCCGTGCCTTCCGCCACCTACTATCCCGTTGGAACCTACGACATCACCGTCACTGGTGCTGCCGCTGGCAACTATGACATCAGCTATGTGGCAGGCAAGCTCACTGTCGTCGAGGCCGATCCCATCACGGTGACCGTAGCCGATGCCACCATGGTCTATGGTGACGACGTGCCCACGTTCACCTATACCGTCAGCGGCGGACAGCTCGATGGCACGCCCGTCGTCACCTGCGAGGCCACCAGCCAGTCGCCGGTCGGCACTTATGACATCGTCGTTGCGCGTGGTACGGTCAACTACCCGAACCTGGTGCTGAAGAACGGCCAACTGACCATCACGAAGGCTCCGCTCACCGTTTCTGCTCGCAGCTATACCATCAAGCAGAACGAGCCGCTGCCCGCCTTTGAGGCTGACTATACCGGCTTCAAGCTTGGCGAGACAGCCAGTGTGCTGACCACCCAACCGCAGTTCAGCTGCTCCGTGCCTTCCGCCACCTACTATCCCGTTGGAACCTACGACATCACCGTCACTGGTGCTGCTGCTGTCAACTATGACATCAGCTATGTGGCAGGCAAGCTCACTGTCGTCGAGGCCGATCCCATCACAGTGACCGTAGCCGATGCCACCATGGTCTATGGTGACGCCGTGCCCACGTTCACCTATACCGTCAGCGGCGGACAGCTCGATGGCACGCCCGTCATCACCTGCGAGGCCACCAGCCAGACGCCGGTCGGCACTTATCCCATCGTCGTTGCCCGGGGTACGGTCAACTATCCGAACCTGGTGCTCAACAACGCCGAGCTGACCATCACCCAGGCACCGCTCACCGTCAAAGCTCGCAGCTACGTGATGAAGCAGAGCGAGACGGTGCCTGTCTTCGAAGCTGACTTCACCGGTTTCAAAAACGAAGAGACGGCCGACGTGCTGACGTCACAGCCTGTCCTTGCCTGTGCCGACATCGACCAGTATGCTGGCTCGTTTATCCCCGTGGGTACCTATGTCATCACTGTCAGTGGAGCAGAGGCCCAGAACTACGACATCAGCTACGTCAACGGCACCCTCACGGTGACGGAGGACGATGCCATCACGCTGATTGTTAACGATGCCACCATGGTCTATGGCGACGCCGTGCCTGAGTTCACCTACACCGTCAGTGGCGGAGAGGTGGAGGGCACACCCGTCATCACCTGCGAAGCCACCAGCCAGTCGTCGGTAGGCACCTATGACATCGTCATCGCTCGGGGCACCGTCACTTGGCCCAACCTCGTACTGGTGAATGGTACGCTGACCATCACGCCCGCCACGATCACAGCTTCGGTAGGCGACTATGTCCGTGAGCAAGGCGAGGACAATCCTGAGTTTGTCATCACCTACGACGGTTTCCGCAACAACGATGATGCCAGCGTGTTCACCACGGCGCCTGTCGCTTCCTGCACGGCTGATGCCACCAGCGAGCCGGGATTCTACGACATCATTGTCAGTGGCGGTGAAGCCCTGAACTATGTGTTCACCTATGTCAACGGTCGCTTAGAGGTGAAGGTGCCCGACGCCATCACTGCTGCCACGCTCATCCTGCGCACACCGTCTGACATCTACACCGTCGACGGTCGCTGTGTCCGCCGTGCAGCCACTTCCATGGAAGGACTCCGCCGGGGAATCTACATCGTCAATGGCCGCAAGGTTGTTGTGAAGTAGCACGTCTTTTCCGTTTTGCTGGGGAGCGTGAGAGCTCCCGCGGTGAACTGAGTTTTATAACCTCTATTGTGCAGCCGCTCTGCTCCCTTGTCGGGGAGAAGAGCGGCTGCATTTTTTGGAGTTGGTGCAGTTAAACGGGAGAAAAGTCTGTGCTATGTGGATGGCATCAGGCATAGTAACATCGCTATCTGTGTGTGTTGGTACCGCAAAGCGGCCTGAGAAAAAAACAATAAAAACCAATAAAAACAAGAAAAACAATTTGGGAAAAGGTTATCACCTTGACCGCCGCAGGGACCCCGTGAGGCACTCCCCTCCCTTCAAGGGGAGGGGCTAGGGGTGGGGTCTGTAATGTCTGTAATATTCTATCAGCGAAGAAGTTTCGTCGAAGAAGTTTCAGCGAAGAAGTTTCCGCGAAGAAGTT
>JAEEPZ010000077.1 GCA_016285055.1 Prevotella sp. | reverse complement strand
TATTGGTCCATCCCCTGGTGCTGCGCATGAAGATGCCGTCCACGGTGAGGTTCTCGCAGCCGCTGACGCTGAGGTTGCCTCCGAGCGAGCCGCGGCCGAGGATCCTGACGTTTTTGGCAGTGCCGTTGATATTGCCGTTTACCAGTGCGCCGCCGGCTATGTAGAGAGTCATACCGTCCTCGAGGGTGATGCGGCCAGCGTCATGGACGCCGGGGCCGAAATACCGCACCCCGGGGGCATCCGGAGATGGAACCTCAGTCTCCAGCGGATTGGCGAATAAGGCCAGGTAAGGCCTTCCGTCTATCCTTATGTACAGTTTGCGGGGGCCGTCGAGGCTGAACGTCAGTCGCTTTCCACTGACGGAAGCCTTGATGTCCGCGCTCTTGGGCTGTATGGAGTACTCCCCTATGGGAGAAGGGGTTTCGATGGATACGGTCAGGGGACCTTCGCATGAGAAACTGGCGACGTGAAGGCCTTCCATCCCGTCAGGCCCTACTTGTTCCACCCAGACGGACTTGCCGCCTGCGGTCATTGAGTAGTCCGTGCTGGTTTTCATACCCGGTATCTCCGGGTATGTGACAATCTTCTGGGCGTAGGCCGGAAGTGCCAGCGCCACGCCCAGAAGGAATAGCATAAAGTTTTTCATAATCAATATTTTACCGTAACTCTTGCGGGGGTATTGGCGGATTGGACGGGAAGCTTGATGCTGGCCTCCTTCGTCTCAGCGTCCCATTTGCACTCCAGAGCCGCGCCGCCGAGGGTGGCGGAAGGCTTGTGGGAAAGACCGCCGAGCACGATGGTCAGGTCGCGGTCCGCAGCCATTCCCTTGTACGAGCCTTGGCGCGCGGCGATGTCCACCGTGCAGCCGGAGCCGGTCGCGCTCTTCGTGATCAGGGTCGTGGCGTAGGAGTCGGGATAGGCTTGGCTTACCTCGTCATCCTCGTAATGAGTGTAGGTGCTCTTGCCGGTGCCCGGAGCGATGTAGATGCGCAGGGCATTGCTCTTCTCCTGGAGGTTTTGGATGCCCTCGGCAGCCAGCGGGATGATGGCCCCGGCCTTGACGAACCAGGCTATCTCGCCGATGGTGTACTGGAGGTTGCGGGTCTGGCCGCCCTTCAGCGTCTGCTTGTGGGCCATGTCGTACCAGTCGTTCCCGGCAGGGAGCCATACGGAGCGGTTGGCCTTGCCGGAGAGCGAATCCAGCGGCTCGCATACGGTCGCGGCGAGGATGTTGTCTCCGAAGAAATACTGCTCCTTCCAGGTGTAAGCCTTCTCATCCTCGGGATACTCATAGTACATAGGACGGCAGAGGGAGACTCCGGTGTCGTATGCCTCGCGGGCCATGTCATAGATGTACGGGCTGAGGGCGTAGCGGAGCTCTACGGCGTCCCTCATGTACTCATAATGGTCTTCGAATGCCCAGAACCTGCGCTCGATGATGGCGGAGCTGGTGCAATGGGTCTTGAACAGGGGCGAGAACACTCCGTACTGGAGCCAGCGGGTATAGAGTTCGGGATCGGTAGGGATCTGGCCGCGCTGCATGTGGCCGCCGAGGTCATGGCCCCAGTAGCCGTAGCCGACGTTGGAAGCGGTGGCGGTGAAATACGGCAGGAAACCGAGGACTTCCCAGCGGATGTGGGTGTCGCCGGAGAAGCCGAGCGGGTAGCGGTGGCTGCCCAGTCCGCCCCAGCGGTGGAAGATGAGGGGCCTATGGTTGGGGCGGTTGAGGCGCATGTCGTTGTAGAACACGTGGTTGCACCAGAATGTCTCGCCCAGCCCGTCGACATACTTGCTGGTGAGGTTCTGCTGCCAGTCGAGCCACCAGAAGTCCACGCCCTGCTGCTCACGGGCACGGATGATGCGGTTGAACATGTTGTGATAGAACTTCTTGTCGCTGAGGTTCCAGGGCACCACCTTCACATCGCTGCCCAGACCCATGTCTGAGCGCAGCTCCTGGAAGAAGTCCTCGTCGTCATCCACGCCGTCGGCGGGGTGCAGGTTGAGGCTCACCTTCAGGCCGTTGTCGTGCATCCAGTTGATGAGGCCCACGGGGTCAGGAATGGCGGTGCTGTCCCATGTCCACCCTGTCCAGCCCTGTGTGTGCCAGTCCATGTCGAAAATCATCACGTCCATGGGTATCTGGTTGCGCTTCACGTCGTTGACTATCTCCATGAACTCGTCGCTGGTGTAGCGCTGGTACTTGCTGTACCAGTAGCCCAGGACATAGAGCGGAGGCATGGGCATGCGCCCTGCTATCTTGATGAAGTCGCCCAGGGCCTTCTTGTACTCGTGGCCGTAGCCCATGAAGTACCAGTCGATGGCCTGCTTGTCCACCGGCTCGGCCACCCATTCTATGCCGTCCTGCTGTCCCTCGAAGGCGAAGGTGGTGCTGCCGTCGCCACGCCGCGTGAGGGGCGACTCGTCGATGACCGACCATCCGGCACGCGACAGCAGACCGTTCTCCATCTCCTGCCGTTTGTTGTCGCCTATCTGGCCGTCCAGTGTGCGGGTGGTGCCCTTCAGGTTGAGCAGGTCGTCCTTGCCGGGATACCACAGCACGGGGCGTCCGTTCAGCTGCATGCTGATGCTCAGCACGTCGGCGCCGCTTTCATTGGCGTTGGCGTTCAGCTTTCCACCTATTTTATATTTTAAAGTCAGTGCGTTGGTCTTGATGTAGAGGTAGCCGTCCTTCTGCTCTTGGGTAAACTGCGGCACGGGCAGCCTGCGGTTGACCACGGCGAAGGTGGCACGGTCTTCAAACAGTCCTTTCTCGCTGTACTGTATACGTATCATCTCTGGGGTGAGCACGGTGAAGCGGGCCTTGCCGGCAGTCACCACAGCATCGGGATGAGCCACGGGATGATTCGGCTGGGCCCAAAGCGAGGCGGTGCAGCCGAGGAACATGAATAATAAAAGTTGAAGTCGTTTCATATTTCAATAGTTGCTGGTTTGGTTTTTCCGATGCAAAGTTAAGCCAATTCCCACGCACACACATATAAAATAAGGAATGTATAACGTATATCACGGTTATACAAAACACAAGTTGCTGATTCTTAGACCTTTTTAAAGTCCTGAATCAGCAACTTGTATCAATGAAATCAACGGCCTAAATCTGCATGATCAGGCTCTCAAACTTGTCATTGTCGGCTGTTGAGCGGTTTTTGATGCGCGTCTTGTAGGTGTTCACCGTGTGTACTGAGTAGTCGAGGAACTTGGCTATGCGCTCGCTGTCGTTGATGCCCAGTCGTATGAGTGCGAAGATACGCATCTCGCTGGTCAGCGAGTGGTCGTTGGGCGGCATCTTCCTGTCGCCCTCGGCAAACAGCATGTTGAAGCGTTCCACGAAGTGCGGGAACAGCTTGAGGAAGGTCTCGTCAAACGACTCGTACATGCTCTCTCGCTCGCTGTTCAGCGTCGACTGCTTCAGCGTGTAGCGCAGGTCGTCATACTGCTTGGCGGTAATCTTGCGGTCGATGGCCATATAGACCTTCTCCAGCTTCTCTATGAACTCCGCATTGGAATAGAAGGAACGCCCTATGTAGGCCGTCTTGATCTTGTCGGCCTCCATCAGCCGGTTGTTGGCCACCTGCAGCTCCTCGGCGCGTGCGGCTATCTCCGCGCGTGCCTCCGTCAGCTTGCGGTTCTTGCGGTGGATGTACCAATAGCCCCACAGGATGCCCACCAGCAGCAGGACAAAGAGGGCCGACGTGGCAAAGAGCCAGTTGCGCTGGCTGCGCAGAGCGTCATAGCGGTCTTGCTCTATGATGGGCAGTATGTCGTTTATCTCCACCTTGCGCAGACGGCTGTTGTAGAAGTTCACGTCCTCTAAGGCCTGATGTACATAGCGGCTGGCACGCTCGTAGTCACCCCGCTTGTAGATGAGGCGCGACAGGTGGTAGAGCGCCGTTATCTCGCGCGTGGCCGACTCGTTGTCGGCAATGGCCGACTGTGCAAACTTCACGATGGCCTTGTCCTCCTCGCCCAGCCAGGTGAAGGCCCATGCCATCTCGGCGTAGGTCATGGCCTTCATGTGCTCATCGACGCTGTCGCCCGCCTGCAGCAGTTTGTTGAACGACAGCAGGGCCTCGTCATACTGGTGCTCGCGCATCTGCCGTGAGCCGGTGTACGACCACCACAGCACCGAGCCTTCGGGCGTCAGCTGCTTCAGCGAGTCCATATAGGCGTTGCTCAGCGTGATATACTTGGTGTAGAACGGCTCCTCGTGCACATAGTCGGCCATCGAGCGCCACAGTCGGCACTGGTGCTCGTAGTAGTCGGCCAGCAGCTGGCCGGTGAGGTAGCGGCGGTCGATGGAGTCGAGCACCTCGCGGGCCTCGCTGAGGATGCCGGCAGAGATGAGCGAGAAGGCGATGGCGTTTTTCGACGCTACGATGCGGTCGGGGCGCTGCTGTGCCACTGCGCGGTTCAGGCAGTCATAGGCATAGTGGCGGGCAGAGTCGTAGCAGTAACTCTTATATTCGTTGAAGAGGCTGTAAGCCAGGGTGTAGCCATCGTCGGCATTGTCGGCTTTCAGCAGCTGCTGGCGCAGCTTGTCTATCTTTTCTACGCGAGCCTTGTCAAAGGTCTCACGCTGATCGAGGCTTTGGTCCAGTTTGTCCAGCCATTCGTCCATGTCTTTGTCCGCTCTGCACACCATCGCGGCGACGGGGCAGAGAAGCAGTATGATGCAGCAAAGAAAGTGTTTCATAGTCCAGTTTTTATTCATCGCTTTGCCGATGTTTTTTCATCGCCCTTGCGAAATCGGAGACAAAGTTAAGAAAAATGTACGTAACAACAGCATTTTTAAAAACAATTAACTTTCTTTTTGCTTTTTGGTTGGTGCAGCAAAAGTCCCGAAGGGGAGTGGGCCTACCCCGACCCTTGGGGGAGTGGCCCCACCCCGACCCTTGGGCGAGTGGCACCACCCCGCCCCCCTCGGGGAGGGAACGCGGCTCTCCTGCGCAGCATCGTTGGAGCAGCAAAAGTCCTGAGGGGACGACGGAAGACGATGGTGAGCACCAATCGTCCAGGCAAGGACATGGCCCCTGCTAATCGGCGACACAAGAATAAGTCCCGAAGGGACGACACAACTCGGGTAACGAACTGACCTATTTCGCGCCATAACTATGACACTCCATCCGTACAGCATGTAGCTTTTTGCCATCTGGGGCTTTTATGCAAAAGTTTCCTGGCGAGAAACCATCGGTTTCCTGCCGAGAAACCGATGGTTTCTCGGCAGGAAACTTTTAAAACCCATGCTGCCTTGAAACTGCAGGATTCTCACATGGGTAGAAATCCACAGAAAAGCTATTGTCTTTAACTCCTTTGACTCCAAAACTTGCGAGAGTTGAATGTGTAATATTTTGGCGAGAAGTGTACAGGGCTCTGTACACTGTGTACAAAGGCTCTGTACAGTGTGTACATAGGCTTTGTACACTTTTCACAGTCCTTTGTTTTTCTCGGCAGGGGCCATGCCGTGAATAATACAGACTAAGTCCTCGTAGCGGAGCAGACTGACAGAGATTGCGACGTGACGATGTCTTATCCCAACCTCACAGCACGAAATAATTCGTGCTGCGGATGAAGTGACATAGTTGCGTCGCTATTTATGTGAGTTGATACCGCGAAGCGGCCTGAGAAAAACCAATAAAAACAAATAAAAACAAGAAAAACAATTTGGGAAAAAGGTTATCACCTTGCCCGCCGCAGGGACCCCGTGAGGCACTCCCCTCTTGAACCCTCCCCGTAAGGGCAGGGTTCAAGAGGGGATGGCTGCGCATTGAGCTATGCGGTGGGCAAGGCGTAGCAAAGTCCCGAAGGGACGACGGATTACAGGCAGGGGCAACGCCCCTGTATCATGGCCCCTCACCACACAAAAGTCCCGAAGGGACGACAGACCCTGCGCATCGGTTCCGTCGTCCCTTTGGGACTCATTGTGGTGTCAACCATTAGCAGGGGCGTTGCCCCTGCCTGTATTCCATCGCCCCTTCGGGGCTTTTTGCCGCTCCTTGCCTGCCTCACGGGTGGCCCTGCGGCGGGCAAGGCGATAACCTTTTTCCCTAATTGCTTTTCTTGTTTTTATTTGTTTTTGTTGGTTTTTTCTCAGGCCGCTTCGCGGTACCAACTCACATGGTTTGCGACGTAACTATGTCATCATTCCATCCGTACAGGTCGAAATAATTTGAAGATTTGCCCCCATTTTCCCTGCAATTATTTGCGATTTCAGAAAAATAATTATTAACTTTGCAGCGTATTAAAATAATATGTGGGAAAAGAGGGGGGCTTGCTCCTCGTCCAAAGACTAAACTGATGCCGATGATGAAGAAACTGACCATCTTACTGCTGTTTGCCTCCAGCCTCGTGACTGCCGTGGCACAGCGCGGGTTGCAGCCGAGGAAAGACGTGCCGCTGGATTCCATCCGCCTGAGCGACCCTGCCATACTGGCGGACGCGGCGACCAACATGTACTACATGACCGGCACGGGCGGCATGATGTGGCGCTCGGCAGACTTGAAGCTGTGGGAAGGCCCCTTCCGCGTGACGCAGTTTGAGGCCGACACATGGATGGGCCCGCGGCCGATGATCTGGGCTGCTGAGCTGCACAGGGCCGGCGCCAACGGCCAGGCGAAGGACGATGGCTGGTACTATTACTTCGCCACGTTCACCAACCAGGCGGTGAAGATAGACACGGTGCGCGGCAATGTCATTGAGCGCCGTGCCTCGCAGGTGTTGCGCGCCGACAACCCGATGGGCCCTTACCGCGCCTTCGGCGACGCCACCTATCTGCCCGCCGACCGTCCGACGCTCGACGGCACCTTCTGGCGCGACGCCGACGGCAAGCCCTACATGGTGTTCTGCGGCGAATGGCTGCAGAACTGGAACGGCACCATCGAGAAGATTGAGCTGAAGCCCGACCTCAGCGGCACCGTCGGCGAGCCTCGCGTGCTCTTCCGGGCCAGCGACTCGCCGTGGAGCCGTGAGCGCGACGAACAGGGTAACATCACCTGGAACAAGGTGACCGACGGCCCCTACCTCTTCCGCACGGCAACGGGACGCCTCGGCATGGTATGGACCTCGTGGGTCTACGATGTCTATACGCAGGGCGTGGCCTATTCGGAGAGCGGCACCCTCGACGGGCCGTGGACGCAAGAGCCGGAGCCCATCACACCGCCGGGCTACGGGCACTCCATGCTGTTCCAGCGCTTCGACGGACAGTGGATGATGGCGGTGCATCACCACTCGAAGGACGCACGAGGACGCACGGTGCGCATACCCCATCTGTTTGAAGTAGACCTGAGCGGGAACCAGCTGATAGTAAAAAACTTGAATCACTAATTCAACTGTCGCAAGATTGGGAGTTAAAGGAGTTAATGGAGTTAAAGGAGTTAAAGACAATACCAATGCTATGGATTTCAACCCAGAGACAAAGGCTTTTCATGGAAGAGTCATTTGTCTTTAACTCCTTTAACTCCTTTAACTCCAAAATAAACTCCTTTACTCCTTTACTCCTTTAACTCCTTTAACTCCTTTAACTCCTTTAACTCCTTTAACTCCTTTAACTCCTTTAACTCCTAGATAACATGACAATGATGAAAACTATGAAGAGGATGGGCTGTTGCTGCTTCGGCCTCCTGATGATGGCCGCGGTGAGCGTACAGGCTCAGACAAAGTCGTGGACAGCCGACAATGGCAACGGCACGTTTACCAACCCCCTGTTCTACGATGAGTTCAGCGACCCCGACATACTGCGTGTGGGCGACGACTACTACCTGGCAGGCACCACGATGCACACCGTGCCCGGCCTGGTCATCCTGCACTCGAAAGACCTGGTGAACTGGGAAAACATGGCCTATTGCTTCGACCGCTTCGACTTCCCCGAAGACCGGTTTGCGCTGAAGAACCATGAGGAGATCTACGGTCAGGGCATCTGGGCACCGTGCATCCGCTATGCCAACGGACAGTTCTATGTCTTCTCCAACGTCAACGGCAAGGGGCTGCAGTGCTACACGGCGAAGGACATCAAAGGGCCTTGGACGCACCACAACATGCAGGGCAACATCTACGACCTCGGCGTGCTCTTCGACGACGACGGGAAGATATACGCCATACATGGCTACGGCACCGTGAAATGCACAGAGCTGAAGGCCGACATGAGCGGCCCCGTGGAAGGCACCGAGCGCGTCATCATACCCGAGGGCAACGGCGTGGGCGAGGGCCATCACATGTATAAGATTGACGGCATGTACTACCTCATATCCACCGACTACATGCCCAACGGCCGCACACTGTGCTCGCGGTCGAAGAGCATCTGGGGACCTTACGAGACGCGCGTCATACAGGCCGACGAGACCTACGGCTACCACGCCGCCTCGCTGACGCAGGTGCCACGCGGCACGAAGTACCGCATAGGCGAGGACGGCACAAAGTTTGCCCTCGGCCCTCTGGACAAGGATGCCACGGCCTGCAGCAACGCCCATCAGGGCGGCATCGTGCAGTACAAGGACGGCTCGTGGTGGGCGCTGTTCATGCAGGACTTTCACTCGATAGGCCGCACCGTGTGCCTCATGCCCATGACGTGGGAGGACGGCTGGCCGATGGTGGGGCTGAAAGGCAACCTGGGCCGCGCACCACGCACCTGGTTCAAGCCCGGCGCAGCATCCCCCTCCGCCACCGAGGGGACTGCTATTGCCCCTTCTCATGATAGCCAAACTACAGAAGACCCCGCGTGGGGCGTCAGGGCGCCCTATGACCGCAACGAGACCTTCGACGGAAAGCAGCTGGGGCGCGTATGGCAGTGGAACCATAATCCTGACGACAAGCTGTGGAGCCTGAAGAAGGGACGTCTGCGCATACAGGCACAGCCCGCCGAGCAGCTGATGTGGGCTCGCAACACCCTGACACAGCGCGTCATCGGCCCGAAGAGCGTAGCTACCGTCGAGCTGTATGTGAACGGCATGAAGGACGGCGACGTCTGCGGCCTGGGCAACATCAACGTGCCCTGCTCGTGGATAGGCATCGTGAAGAACGGCAACAGCCTCACCCTCCGCTGCTTCGAGCAGCTGACCAACGACACGGTCACTGTGCCCATCGGTCTACCCGACGGGAAAATCTGCCTCCGCATGGTGGGCGACTACGACAACGACCAGGCGCAATATGCCTACAGCACCGACGGGGTGAACTACCAGACCTTGGGGCGCATGATGCCGCTCAGCTATCAACTCATCAGCTTCCAAGGCTCACGCCACGCCCTCTTCTCGTTTAACACGAAGGGCAAGCAAGGCGGCTATGCCGAGTTCGACAACTTCACCGTCGAGGAGCCTTGCGCCGACCGCAGCCAGAACATTCCCTACGGCAAGACCATCCGCATCATCAACAAGGCCACCGGCCGTCCCGCCATCGCCCTGAAGCACGGCCTGCTGCACGACAGCCATGCCGGCGACAAGAGCGAGCTGACACGGTTTAAGGTCATCAACTGCGGACAGGGCAAGGTGATGCTGCAGTGTGCCGACGGCCGCTATATGCGAATCTGCGGCAACGGTCTGCCGGGCGACGTGCGCTTCACCACCGACGCGAAAGAGGCCGAGCAGTTCCTCTGGCAGGACTTCCTCGACCACGACTTCATGCTCCTCTCGCTGAGGAACCACCGCTACCTCGGCAAGAGCCCCACCACCGGCAGCTCCTACAGCATGGACTATACCGGCCCCGACCCGGCACGCCGCAACGGTGCAGTGCTCGTATGGGAAGAATAATCGCAAGCTTTTATCGTCTGTTTAAAACGCTCTGTTCAACATGAAGATTTTCAGTTATATATCCTTGCTTCTGGCTCTCATGCTGCAGCCGCTGCCCACGTCAGCTAAGCCCAAGCGTGCCCTGACGGAGAAAGATATGGGCGCCTATCTGTTCACTTACTTCAGCGACCCGACGCACGGGCTGTTCATGGCCATCAGCTACGACGGCTACACGTTTACGGCGCTGAACAACGGTGAACCCATCATAGCGGGCGACAGCATCGCCGAGCAGCACGGCATACGCGACCCCCACATCTGCCGGGCACCCAACGGCAAGTTCTACATCGCCATGACCGACCTCCACATCTTCGGACGGCAGAAGGGCATACGCATCACGCAGTGGGAGCGCCCCGAGGAGTTTGGCTGGGGCAACAACCGGGGGCTGGTGCTGATGGCGAGCGACGACCTCATCCACTGGACACACCATGTGGCCCGCATCGACAAGCTCTTCCCCGAGCACTTCGGAGAGATAGGCTGTGCGTGGGCGCCGCAGACCATCTGGGACCCGGCAGTGGGCAAGCCGATGGTCTATTTCACCATACGCCAGCACGCCGGAGGCCGCACAAAACTCTTCTACAGCTATGCCGACGAGGCGTTCACCACGCTTGAGACAGAGCCGCAGCTGCTGTTTGAATATCCCGACACCACCATTCAGGTGCTCGATGCCGACATCTGCCCCATGCCCGACGGCAGGTACTTCATGACCTACGTCGCGCAGGAAAACCCCGGAGGCATCAAGTATATGATCAGTGACCGCATCAACCACTTCGACGACTACCATGCCGAGCAGATAGACACGGAGAGCGGCGCCTGTGAGGCTCCCAACGTGTGGAAACGCATCGGTGAGAACAAATGGGTGGTGATGTATGACGTCTTCAGCATCCGTCCCAACAACTTCGGGTTTGTGGAGACCTCCGACTTCAAGACTTTTACCCCGCTGGGACGCTTTGGCGAGGGGAAGATGACGATGACCAACTTCACATCGCCCAAGCACGGCTCGGTGATACACATCACAAAGGCCGAGGCCAAACGCCTGGAGAGTTATTGGAACGCACAGCAGCAAAAGCCGAAGACCATTCGCAGCGGCGAGCTGTGGCGCGACGACGGTGGCCGTCACATCAATGCCCACGGCGGCGGCGTGCTGAAGTATGGCGACACCTACTACTGGTTTGGCGAGCACAAGAGCGAGCGCACCAGCGATGCACTCGTCGGCGTGATGTGCTATGCCTCGAAAGACCTGGTGAACTGGCGCAACTGTGGCGTGGCGCTGAGCGTGACCGACCAGCGCGGACATGACATAGAGCGGGGCTGCGTGCTGGAGCGTCCGAAGGTCATCTATAATGAGGTGACGAAGAAGTTCTGCATGTGGTTCCACTTAGAGCTGAAGGGGCAGGGCTACAACGCCGCCCGCTATGGCGTGGCCGTGGCCAACCGTCCCGAAGGGCCCTACAAGTTTCTCTATTCACAGCGCGCCGATGCCGGCACGTGGCCGGTGGAGTTCGATGCCACCGCCCTCGCCGTCGTTGACACACTCAACGAAGCCAACTTCAAGGAATGGTGGACGCCAGCTTGGTACAAGGCTGTCAATGAAGGACTTATTGTGAAGCACGACTTCGCCGCTGGGCAGATGTCGCGTGACATGACGCTCTTCGTCGACGACGACGGCAAGGCCTACCACATCTTCTCCTCAGAGGAGAACCTCACCCTGCACATCGCCGAGCTGACCGCCGACTATCTGCACCATACCGGCCGCTACACCCGTGTGGCTCCTGCCGGTCACAACGAGGCTCCCGCCATCTTCAAGCACGACGGCACCTACTGGATGATCACCTCGGGCTGCACAGGATGGGAGCCCAACGAGGCCCGCATGTTCTCGGCTCCCAGCATCTGGGGACCGTGGACGCAGCATCCCAACCCCTGCCGAGGGCCGAAGGCAGAAAAGACCTTCATGGGGCAGAGCACGTTTATCCTGCCTGTCGATGGACGGTACATCTTCATGGCCGACATCTGGCGACCGCGGCATCCCATCGATGCCCGTTACATCTGGCTGCCCATAGAGTTTGAGGACGGCAAGCCCGTGGTCCGCTGGCAGGACGAGTGGAGATTCTGATTATTAGCTTACTCGGAAGTTAAAGAGAAAGTTAAATATGAAGTTAAAGAGGAAGTTAAAATGGACAATACTCCATCCGCGTGGCTTTCCTTTCCAAGCAAAAGCTGTCGTTATTTGTTCCAAATGCTGACAGCGTATTATCTATTGTCCTTTTTAACTCCCATTTTAACTTCCATGAGCGTAGCGAATTAACTTCCATTTTAACTCCCCATTTAAATAAATAACAATGAAAGACTTTAATTACTTCGCGCCGACAGAAGTGGTGTTCGGCAAGCAATCCGAGGAGCAGGTGGCTCGTCTGGTAAAGAAATATGGTGGCACGAAGGTGCTGGTGCATTACGGCGGCAAAAGCGCTGAGCGCTCAGGCCTGCTTGACAAGATCTGCGGTCTGCTCGCCGAGGGCGGCATCCCCTTTGTGAAGCTGGGTGGCGTGGTGCCCAACCCCCGTCTGTCGCTGGCCAAGCAGGGCATTGAGCTCTGCCGCAAGGAAGGCATCGACTTCATTCTCGCCGTGGGCGGTGGCAGCGTCATCGACTCGGCAAAGTGCATCGCCTATGGTGTCTGCATGGAGGGCGACGTCTGGGACCTCTATCTGGGCAAGGCCAGCGCCCCCGAGACGATGCTGCCCGTGGCTTGCGTGCTCACCATCCCCGCCGCTGGCAGCGAGATGAGCGAGTCGAGCGTCATCACCAACGAGGACGGCGACGTCAAGCTGGGATACTCGAACAACCTCTCGCGGCCCAAGTTCTCCATCATGAACCCTGAGCGCACCTTTACCCTGCCGCCCTATCAGACGGCTGCCGGTGTGACCGACATGATGATGCACACCATGGAGCGCTATTTCACGAAGGACGACGACATGGACTTCACCACCGATGTGGCGGAGGCCATGCTGCGCAGCATCAAGAACGCCGTCTTTGCCGTGCTGAAGAATCCTGACGACTACCGCTACCGTGCACAGATTATGTGGGGCGGCTCGCTGATGCACAACGGGCTGACGGGCTGCGGCTTCAGCGACGACTGGGCCACCCACCAGTTAGAGCATGAGCTGAGCGGCATGTTCGACGTCACACACGGCGCTGGCCTCGCTGCCATCTGGCCCAGCTGGGCACGCTATGTCATGCACGAGAACCTCAGCCGCTTTGTGCGCTTCGCCGTCAACGTGATGGATGTGCCCAACGACTTCACCGACCCCGAGGCAACGGCACTCAAGGGCATCGAGGCGATGGAACGCTTCTACCACGCCATAGGAATGCCCATCAACATCCGCGAGCTCATAGGCCGTGACATCACCGACGAGGAAATCAAGGAGATGGTGCGCAAGTGCAGTCGCGACTATCAGCACACCTGCGGACAGCTGAAGGTGCTGAAAGCAGAGGATATGGAGGCCATCTATCAGATGGCTAAAGGATGATGTGACACTCCTTACTCCAAATCTCCTTACTCCACAACTCCTTACTCCAGATCTCCTTACTCCACAACTCCTTACTCCCCAACTCCTTACTCCTTACTCCACAACTCCAAACCTCCTTACTCCCAAACTCCTTAAAAAATATGGACGGACAAGAGCTTATCAAGACAGAAAGAGCGGTGCTCAGGATAGAATACCTTCCTTCCCTCAACTATTCCATGCTCAACAACGGCATTGAAGCCTGTTATAAGTGTGTGGTGGAGAATGTGGAAGAGCACGACTGGCACCAGCTGCAGTTCACCATCAGAGGCGAATTGATCAAAGAGAATGTTCAAAGGATAGAATTTCTGCGTGCAGGGCAGTCCGTCCAGGTCAGCTCTCTCAAGATTTTGCCCGACATTCAGCGGTTGAGTGAAATCACTGAGGCCATTCACACCACGTTCAGCATCACCGTTGAAGAAGCGAGCGGACTGCTGCTGCAGCAAGAACTGCCCATCACCCTCATGGCCTACGACGAGTGGGCCGGCTCCAACGTCATGCCGGAGCAGATAGCCGCATTTGTCGTACCCAACAATCCCCTCCTGTCGAGAGTCAAGGTGGCGGCCGCACAGTTCCTGGAGAAATGGACCGGCTCGTCGCAGCTGGACGAGTATCAGACGCAGGACCGCAACAGGGTGCGTGCCCAGGTGGCGGCCATCTACGAAGCATTGCGGGCCGAGGGCATCGTCTATTCCGCTCCCCCGGCCAGCTTCGAGGCCAGTGGGCAGCGCATACGCTTGGCCGACAAAGTGTTGACAGAGAAGATAGGCACATGTATAGACACAAGCCTGCTCGTCGCCTCATGCTTAGAGTCGTGCAATATCTATCCCATCCTGGTCATGATGAAAGGGCATGTGATGGTAGGCGCATGGCTGACACCGACAGTCAGTCCGCAGATGATAGGCGACGATGTGAGCCTCCTGCTCAAGGAAACAGCCGACGGCAACAACAACCTGGTGCTGCTCGAGTCTACTGCCATCACCTCGTCGGGCAATGTGGGATTTGAGGAAGCGGTGAAAAGCGCCATCAACAAGCTGAAGGACGAGAGCCAGTTCAGTTACTTCGTCGATATTCACCGCTGCCGTCTCGGCAATGTGCGGCCCATGCCACAGCGTGTGATGAAGGACGGCGTATGGACATTTGCCAACGAAGGCCTCGACCATAGGAATGTGACAGACCATGTCAGCGAGCTGAGCCACTATGACCTCCGCCTGGAAGAGACGGGCAAGCCTGTTACCAAGCAGATGCTCTGGGAGCGCAAGCTGCTGGACTTCTCGCTGCGCAACAACCTGCTCAACACCCGGCTCGGACGGAGGGTCGTGCCTTTCATCTCTTTTGAGATAGAGCATCTGGAAGACCATCTGCAGAACAGCGAGGACTATGCCATCACACCCTCGCCAGGCAAGAAGATTGAGCCGAATGACGAAGGGATGTACGACTCGCAGCATCAGGCTTCGGAATATCAGGATTTCGTCTCCGAGATGATCAAGGGCAACAAGATAGCCTCTTACCTGACAGAGACGGAGCTTCAGTCGGCACTCACCTACATCTACCGTACCGCCCGCACATCGCTGGAAGAGAACGGCGCCAACAGCCTCTTCCTGGCCTTGGGCATGCTGAGATGGTTTGAGACGGCCAAAAGCGAGCAGCCACGCTATGCACCCATCCTCCTGATGCCCGTGGACATGGTGAGAAGGAGCGGCAACAAGTATGTCATACGCAAACGCGACGAGGACATCATACTGAACATCACGCTGGTGGAGCTGCTGAAGCAAAACTTCAAGATCAACCTCGATGTGCTGAAGGAACTGCCCAAGGATGAAAGCGGAGTTGACGTCAAGAAGATTTTCACCTACTTCCGCCGGGCCATCATGGAGCAGAAGAAGTGGAATGTACTGGAAGAGTCCATGCTCGGCCTGTTCTCCTTCAACAAGTTCGTCATGTGGAACGACATCCACAGCAATGCCGACAAGCTCGCTGAGAACACGGTGGTGGCCTCGCTCATCGAGAACCGCGACAAGCAGAAAGCTTCCGACGATGTCGTCGATGCCCGAGTGATTGACAAGACCAGCTCGCCGCGTGACTTCTCCATACCGCTTGACGTCGACTCGTCGCAGATGGAAGCCATCGTCGAGTCGGGCAAAGGCAGGACGTTCATCCTCCACGGACCTCCGGGGACTGGAAAGTCGCAGACCATCACCAACATGATAGCCAATGCGCTCTACCAAGGACGCCGAGTGCTCTTCGTGGCAGAGAAGATGGCCGCCCTCTCCGTCGTACAGTCACGACTGGAGAAGGTGGGGCTGGCGCCTTTCTGCCTGGAGCTGCACTCCAACAAGGCCACGAAGAAGCATTTCCTTGAACAGATGGACAAGGTGCTGAATGTCACCAAAATCAAGGAGCCGGCCGAATATGCGGCGAAGGCTGAAGAACTGTTTGCCGAGCGCAAGAGTCTCATCAGCTATATGGATGCCCTTCACCAGAAAGGCAGCAACGGGCTGAGCCTGTACGAGTGTATCTCCGAATACCTCTCCATACCGCAGGAAGAGATGCAGGACGGACTGCCCGAGGACGGCAGACTCACGGCCAGCTATCTGCTGAACTGCAGGAACATGCCCGAGCAGCTCGACACCATCCTGGAAATCATTGGCACGCCCGAGGCGCATCCCCTCTACGGACTGGAGCCTGTCGACTATCGGCTTGAGACAACCGACAGCATCAAGAGCCTGCTCCAGCAGATGAAGCAGATGCAGACGGACTACAGCCAGGACATCAGCAAGCTGCATGAGAAGACCTCGCTTCAGTTAGAGACCGACGCCGACCTGCAGTGGCTCTCCATGTTTGTCACCCAGCTGGCGGCGCAGAAGCAGCAGGAGGACTTGCAGGAGCGGCTCACCTCCACCTACAGCGAGGACATCACCCGCATGGACGTGAAGGCCAGCAGACGGGAGTGGGACGAAGCCAAAGCCAAATGGTTCCTGCCAAGATACTTCGCCAAGAAGAAGTTCATGCAGTCCATGCAGCGCTATGGGCAGATATTCGAGTCTGGCTTGGACGAGGTCTTCAACCTTGTGGACAGCTATCAGCAGAAGAGCCGCGACGTCAAACAGCAGGAAGAGGAGCTGGCGGCCTTCGCCCATCGCAGCGGCTTCAGCCATCAGCAGCGGAAAGATGCCTATCAGGCCAGCCTTGGAGCCATCGGCTCGGGCGGACGCCAGGAGTTCGTGCAGGCGTCAAGCGTCATTCTGAACCTCCGTCACAAGATGGGCACGCTCACCGACCAGCTGGCGGCAAAGACAAACAGAAAGAACACAACCGAGGAGATTGTTGCGGCACTGGACAGATGGCTTGGCAGCTATCAGCAGATGAAGGACTGGTACCTCTGGACTGACAAGAAAAAGGAGCTGTACCAGATGGGACTGCAAGCCGTCGCCTCCATGATAGAGAAAGGCGAGAAGCCGCAGGAGGTGATGGCCGCTTTCCTCAAAGGCGCTTACCGGCGGCTCATCACTGTCGCCATCGATGCCGACGAACAGCTGCGAACCTTCAACGGCAAGGTCTTCCGTCAGCGCATAGAGCAGTATAAACGTGACACGGTGCGATTCCAGGAACTGAGCAAGGAAGAGCTCTACAGCAAGCTCGCCTCGCGGGTGCCCTCGGCGGCATCAGCATCGGCCGAAGGCTCGGAGATCAGCATCCTGAAGCGGAACATTGCCAACGGCGGACGGGGCAACTCCATACGCACCATCATCGACAGCATCCCCACGCTCCTGCCGCGCCTCTGTCCCTGCATGCTGATGAGCCCCATCAGCGTGGCGCAGTACATCGACCTGAAGTCAGAGAAGTTCGACCTGGTCATCTTCGACGAGGCGTCACAGATGCCTACCAGCGAGGCCGTCGGGGCCATCGCACGAGGCAAGGCCCTCATCGTGGTGGGCGACAGCAAGCAGATGCCGCCTACCAGCTTCTTCACCTCCACGCAGGTAGAGGAGGAGGAAGCAAACATCGACGACATGGAGAGCATCCTCGACGACTGCAAGACATTGTCGCTACGTGAATACTATCTGAGCTGGCACTACCGCAGCAAGCACGAGAGCCTCATAGCCTTCAGCAACTCGCAGTACTATGGCAACCGCCTCTTCACCTTCCCCTCTGTCGACGACCAGGTGGCCAAGGTGAAGCTGGTGCCTGTGGCCGGAGTCTATGACAAGGGACACACGCGCAGCAATCCGGAAGAGTCGAAGGCCATCGTCAAGGAAATCATCCGCCGGCTGTCCGACCCCGAGCTGCAGAAATACAGCATCGGCGTGGTGTCTTTCAGCAAGGTGCAGGGCGACCGCATAGAGGATGACCTGACAGAGGAGCTTGACCGCCATCCTGAACTCAAGGACTTGGCCTACAACAGCCCGGAACCCGTCTTCGTGAAAAATCTAGAGAACGTTCAGGGCGATGAGCGCGACGTCATCCTCTTCTCGGTGGGCTACGGCGCCGACAAGACGGGCAAGGTGTCCATGAACTTCGGACCGCTGAACAATGTGGGAGGCGAGAGGCGTCTGAACGTGGCGGTCTCACGTGCACGCTACGAGATGATTGTCTACTCTACCTTGAAGTCAAGCCAGATAGACCTCAAGCGCTCGCAGGCCAAGGGCGTGGAGGGACTGAAGGCTTTCCTCGAGTTTGCAGAGACAGGACGGCTGCCCATGGCCGACAACTCGTTGCAGATGGCTGAACAGAACACGATGGTCGGGCAAATCCGCGACATGCTCACCGAGCAGGGCTATACGGTCAGAACGGGCGTGGGAAGGTCGAACTTCAAGGTCGATATTGCCGTCTCCACAGCCGAGCAACCGGAGAAATACATCCTGGGCATCCTCTGCGACGGAAGGAACTATTACGAGACGAAGACAACACGCGACCGTGAGATGGTGCAGCCCAATGTGATGAAAATGCTGGGATGGCGGGTCATGCGCGTCTATTCCATCGACTGGTATGAAAACCGCCAGCGAAGCATCAGCCAGATTCTTGAAGAACTGAAAGCGGCCGAGACTGCTGACGTGAAGGAGGAGAAAGAAGAGGACGCGGTGCCATTCAAGGCTTTCAGTGCCGACAACATCAAGAAAGCCGATGTGCTGAAAGAGCCGGAAAGGAATCAGGGGCAGGTGCCCTACGTCGAGGCAGAGATCACGGCGCCGCCCATCGACAAGACTGCCTACGACCCTACAGCAGCCTACAATATGAAGGTCATGCGACAGATTCTGGCCAAAGAGCAGCCCATCACCGAGAGCTATCTCTGCAAGCGTGTGGCACGTCTCTTCGGCTTCGGCCATGCAGGAGCCAATATCCAGAAAGCCGTCGCGCTGGCTGCGGCGCACTTCTATCGTGACCCGCTCACGTTGGGCGGCGTCAGCAGCTTCTGGCTTGACGAGGCCAGCTCGAGGAACTACAGCACCTACCGGGCACCGTCGCCAAGAAGCATCACCGAGATACCGGTGTGCGAGGTGGCCAACGTGGTGCGCGAGGTCATCGTGGAAGAGTTCTCGCTGCCGAAGGAGAAAATTCCCACCATAGCTGCCCGCAAGCTCGGCTTCTCGAATGCCGGAGCGAAAATAGCCGAGACCATCAATGCCGTGCTCGGCATGATGATTCAGAAGGGAGATGTCAGGGAGCTGAACGGCATGGTGTCACAACAAAAAGAGGGGCTTTAAACCCCTCTTTTTCGTAGTCGGTAAGGGAATCGAACCCTTATGCCAAGATTGAGAATCTTGTATCCTAACCGTTAGATGAACCGACCAGTTAGCGTTTGCAATGTTGATTGTCCTCTTTTCAGTAGTCGGTAAGGGAATCGAACCCTTATGCCAAGATTGAGAATCTTGTATCCTAACCGTTAGATGAACCGACCGTTGGCGGAAGCTGGGGGATTCGAACCCCCGGTACGGGAACCCGTACGGCAGTTTAGCAAACTGCTGGTTTCAGCCACTCACCCAAACTTCCTTCGGAGCTTCCGAAAAGAGCACTCTCTCTCAAATGCGGCTGCAAAGGTAAGGCTTTTTTTCCGTACCTCCAAATTTTTTGACGTAAAAATTGAAAAAAAATGACAATAGTCCCGCAATAGCAGCGGAAAAGCAGCGAAAAGAGCGTTTCTTGCGATGTCTGTGCCACCCAATAACGGTAGCCCACCGGTCGTGTGGTGCACGTATTCGTGCACACCAACCAACTGAAAAAGCGGAAGAACCTTTTTTTCGTAAAAATTCATAGTTTTTTTGCTGCATTTCATGGTTTTTGTGTACCTTTGCCCTGAAAATGAATCGTTCTACTAAAAATGTACAAACTACTCAAAAAAAACAACACTGAAAGAATGAAAACTTCCCGACTACTTAGCGTGCTGCTGTTTTTTGCGGCTGTGTCGCTCAATGCTGCTGCGCAGACCCATGCCAACGAAGTGTTGGCCGTGGCCCAGCGCGTGAACAACTACTTCATGCAGAAGTATGAGGACCCCACCGTCCCTACGAATGTGAAGAAGATAAGGCCCAGCTCGCTCTGGACACGCGCCGTGTATTACGAGGGCCTGATGGCTCTGCAGAGCATCGACCCGCAGCAGCGCTACATCGACTATGCCATGACGTGGGCGAAGTTCCACCAGTGGACGCCGCGCAACGGCAACAACACTTGCGACGCCGACGACCAGTGCTGCGGACAGACCTACGTGGAGCTGCTGCCCTATACCGGCATGTCGGAAGAGGAACAATTAATTAATGTACGCGCGAACCTGGCTCACCAGATGCAGACGCCCAATCCGAAGAACGGCTCGCTCTACGGCTGGTGGACGTGGATTGACGCCATACAGATGGCCATGCCGCTCTACATGCAGATGTATCAGCTGACCGGCGACAAGAAGTATCTCGACCACGGGATGAAGATGTATCGCTGGAGCCGCAACGAGTGCGGCGGCGGACTGTTCAACGTGAAGGAAGGACTTTGGTGGCGCGATGCCGACTATGTGCCGCCCTACAAGGAACCCGACGGCCAGCAGTGCTACTGGAGCCGCGGCAACGGATGGGTCTATGCTGCACTGGTGCGCTGCATGAACGTGCTGCCCAAGAAGTCGAAGGCCTACAAAGAGCTGAAGAAGGACTTCCTGCTGATGAGTGCGGCTCTGCTGAAGTGTCAGCGCGAGGACGGCTTCTGGAATCCTAGCCTCGTCAGCACCAACTATGCCATGCCCGAGACCAGCGGCACGGCGCTCTTCCTCTATGGCATGGCGTGGGGCATACAGCAGGGCTACTTGAAAGCCGATGTCTATCGCTCTGCCTGCGACAAGGCGTGGTCGGCTATGGTGCGTGTGGCAGTCCATCTTGACGGATTCCTCGGATGGATGCAGGGCACGGGCAAAGACCCGTCGGCCGGTCAGCCGCTGAGCTATGACAAGATTCCCGACTTCGAGGACTACGTCACAGGATGCTTCCTTCTCGGTGCGGCAGAATACTACAAACTGCTGAAATGAGCCGGCCGTCCTGAGGGGAATGCGTGGGTGTGTTCCTTCTGTTGAGTTAAGAAATGTGGCTCAATAGTTAAGATTACATAAAAACAGCTCGTTCTTCACCCGTGTATTTAATCTTTTATGTACTTTTGCCCTCAAATTGATAAACATTTAAACAGCAACGATATGAAGAAGTTATTACTTTTTACCATGCTGCTGATTTGTGGCATGGTTACTGCGCAGGCTCAGAAGCCCGCAGAAATCAAGTTTACCGAGACTGTCCACCACTTTGGCGAGTTCTCGCAGAAAAACGCGAAGCAGTCTTGCACGTTCACCTTCACCAATGAAGGTGAGGAGCCGTTGGTTATCAATCAGGCCGTTGCTTCTTGCGGATGTACTGTTCCCAAGTATTCGAAAGAACCCATCCAGCCGGGTGAGTCGGGAGTGATTGAGGTGGTCTACAACGGCACGGGCAAGTCTCTCGGCTTCTTTAAGAAGTCTATCACGGTCCGCTCTAATGGAGCTGTAGAACTCACCCGCCTCTACATCGACGGAACAATGACGGAGTGAGGCAAAGGTAAAATTGAAAAGATAAAAAGAATAGAAAAGGCTGCGCTAACATGTTAGCGCAGCCTTTTCTATTTGTTCCTCTTAACTTCTTATTTCTTACTTCTCACTCTTACTTCTCACATCTTTTTTAGGCAATGATATAGCAGTTGACCTATTCATGCGCAGCCATCCCCTCTTGAACCCTGCCCTTACGGGGAGGGGTTAGGGGTGGGGTCTGTAATATCAGTAATATCCTGTCAGCGAAGAGTGTGGGCGAAGAAGTTTCAGCGAAGAGTGGGCTGCAAAGAAGTGGCAGCGAAGGAGTGGCAGCGAAGGAGTGGCAGCGAAGGAGTGGCAGCGAAGGAGTGGCAGCGCAGGAGTGAGAGCAAAGA
>JAEEPZ010000200.1 GCA_016285055.1 Prevotella sp. | reverse complement strand
CCTATCATCACTGATGCCATACGTTACATACTTGAAGCACCCTTCGGTGACGAAGCCGAACCATCGTGCGGGGTCGCCCTTGCGCTCCAGCTGGTCGCCCTTACGGTACTCCACCATCTTGCCCTCGCGCTCGCAGAACTCGCGCAGCGCCTCAATATCAATACTGTTTTTTCCGAATTTCTGTTCCATCGTCAGTGGTTGTTTGGCTGCAAAGTTACTAAATTTCCCACGAAAGCGTTCATAGCGAGACCTAAAAAGTGTCTGCCGGGGGTGAAAGTCTGAACAAATGTTCAGGGGTTTAGTGAATATTTGGAAGAGAAGGGTTATGAGCCGCTCACCCAGCGGTCGGGCCAGTCGGGATGTTCGCGGCGCAGGTCGAGCATCAACTTGTCGCCGTCGAACGACTTGGCTCTGACGTAGAAGGGACAGAGGCGGCTCTTGCCGGCGCCGTTCGGTCCGGCGATAATCGTAAGTTCTGGGCGACGCTCCATCTATCGCGAAATGAGATAAGAGTAACGGCCTTTGCCGGGAGCGGCGGTGCGGCGAAGAATGCGGTAGGTGCGACTGCGGCGGTCGAGAGCAACGCGGTCTTCGCTGCCGTCGGGATTGGCCAGATAAGTGTTTCCGTCGTTATCGAAGAAAGGCACGGAAACGCCACGGCGCCACGAATCGGCATAGATGCGCTCTATCTCACGGCTCGCCGCACGATTGGCCTCGCTGGCCGTCTGGCCGTTGGGCAACTGGATAATATCAATATCTTTATATGTGCACATAATCGCTTTCCTTTATCGTTTGACGGCGCAAAGTTATAACTTTTTTGCGAATAATACTCCGATTTGCATAAAATATTTGCTTTTATTCCGATACCGCTTTGGGCGTTTGTGACTCGCCTTACTTCAGTTGTAGATGCGGGCGAATCCCCCTGGGTGCAAACGTATTCTTTCTCCGCATCCGAATGATGTCTTGCACATTGCTGATAATACTCATCATGCCAAGGGTCATCACCAAGGCGAGGACAGTGGCAGCAATTGGCCGAGAGTTTTCTGTAAACCAGAGAAGAAAGCTTGTCTGTACGCGGAAAGTGAAGAGCGGCACGTCGGCGGGCGTGGAGAGGATGAAGACCATCATGATGGCTCCGCTGATGATGCCTACGACAAAGGTGGCAATCATCGCCATCTTGTAGCGGCGGATGGTGGCCTCCTGATGCTGACGGATAAACTCTATGGCATCCAGTCGCTTGGTGAGATTGGCCATGAATGTGTCGTGGTCGTCAATGGGGGGCTTTTGGGTGAGGAAGAGTTCCTCAAGTGCTTTGTCTTTTGTCATAACTTCAGTATTTCTTTTAGTTTATCACGACCGCGCGAGAGCTGTTTCTTCACGGCATCTGCCGAGGTGCCGGTGATAGCGGAAATTTCCTTGATGTCGTAGCCGCTGAGGTAGTAGAGCGTGATGGCTGAGCGCTCCTTGGGCGGCAGGGTGCGCAAGGCGAGGTAGAGGCTCTGGTGCTCGAAGCTGTCATCGGCCGCATTGGGACTGATGAGCATGCGGGCCTCGTCGAGCGTTTCTGTTGTGCGAATACTCGCCCTATGGTTGAGAAAGGTGTTGTGGGCAATTTTGAAGAGCCACGAGCGGAAACGGTCTTTGTCTTGATAGCCCGCCGACGAGAGGTAAGCCTTCACCAGTGCGTCCTGCGCCAAGTCGTCGGCTTCGTCTTTGTTACCGCAGCAGAGGGCGAGCAAGAAGCTGCGGAGGGCTTCCTGCTCACGCTCTACGTGGGCTATGAACTCATCGCGTGTCACGGTCTATTCCTGAAATGAGGTTACTCGTTTCTCCTCAGCCTCAATCTCCTTGGCGAGCATCTGTTTGCTAATGTAGTAATGAGCAAGGAAGGCGATACCCACGGCCAAAAGAATGCCGCCCGCAAAGTATGTCATGATAAGCTTGTCTGACAGCATTCCGCCTCTATGGTCGAGAAAGAATCCCAAAATGATTAAACCAATACCGAGCAATGAGGTGATGCAGCCACTGAACAGATGGGAAAGCAATTTCTCTTTCAGCAGTTTCTTCTTTGGCGAAATCTTCCTCATCAGTTCCTCAATGTCCATTTCCGGATTCTTCTCAATAGCAGCCAGCACAATTTGAGTACGCTGGTTGGTCTCGTTCATCTTCTCACGAATGCCAAGCCAGATGGCAACGATAGGGAGTACGCATCCACAACCGAGGGGGATAAGCAGAGCAAAAATAGATTCCATGATTCTTCTTGTTTTTATTGTTAAACTTCTGTTTTCTTGAACCGATTCATATATATAACAGCTCTGAAGAGCAAAAGGTGACATCGGAAAGTGTTTTTTTTCAATGTTTGCGTGTCAAAGTCCCTGCAAAGTTACAGAAAAAAACACAAAAAACGGCTAAATCCGTAAAATGGGTTGATTTATCAGTAAATCGGTTAGGTCTTTGTCGGTGTTTTTTTCGTACCTTTGCACCGGCTAAACAGGCGATATAATAGAAGTAAAGTATATGAAGAAACTGTATCTATTGACATTAGCCTGCCTGATGGCCATACATGGCTTCGGGCAGAGCCCCGTGGTGTATTTCACGAAAGACATCACGCCTGAGTCGCTGGTGAGCATCTATGAGGCATTGGGCGTGAATAGCGACGGCAAGCGCGTGGCAGTGAAAATCTCCACGGGAGAGTCGAGCCGCACGAACTACCTGCGCCCGGAGTTCATCAAAGGCCTGGTGCAGAAGGTGAACGGCAACATCGTAGAGTGTAATACGGCCTACGGTGGCAGTCGAAGTACGACGTCTGCCCATCGCCGAGCCATCGCCGAGCGTGGCTTCAACGAGATTGCTACTGTCGACATCATGGACGAGGAAGGTGAGATGCAGCTGCCCGTCACCGACACAAAGCACATCAAGTACGACATCGTGGGTTCGCATCTGCAAAACTACGACCTGATGATCAACCTCGCCCACTTCAAGGGACATGCCATGGGAGGCTTTGGCGGCGTGCTGAAAAACCAGTCCATCGGCGTGGCATCCAGCAGCGGCAAGCTATACATCCATTCCGCCGGGCGAAGCACCAGCCGATGGATGAGCGACGACCAGGACGGCTTTCTGGAGTCGATGGCGGCAGCGGCTCAGGCCGTCCACAACTACTTCCAGCAGGATGGGCGCGACATTGTCTATATCAACGTGATGAACAACCTCTCCGTTGACTGCGACTGCGACGGCAATCCCGCCTCACCCAAGATGAAGGACGTCGGCATCCTGGCCTCACGCGACCCCGTAGCACTCGACAAGGCCTGTCTCGACCTCGTGTTCAACCATCAGTCGGTGGCTGGCGACGATGCTTCACCGTTGATCCGCCGCATTGAGAGCCTGCACGGCACCCATACCGTAGCCTATGCTGAACAGATCGGACTCGGCTCGCAGCAGTACACACTGGTGAACCTTGCCGAGCAAACAGACATCAAAAGCACAGAGCCGAAATCCTCTAATCTCTATAACGTCTATTCCCTCGACGGCAAGAAAATGCTTACCAATGCCAGCAGTCTTGACGGCCTGGAGAAGGGAACGTATATCGTGAATGGAGAAAAAAGAATCGTAGAATGATAGACATTATATAAAAAACAAATAGCAATGAAAAAGTTAGTTATGATGCTTACGGCACTGTTGGCAATCAGCCTGAGTGCCTGTTCACAGAACAATAAAAAGGAAAACAAGGAAATGAAAGTATTAGTAGCCTATTTCTCAGCATCGGGCACAACCAAGGGCGTTGCCCAGCAACTGGCCGAGGTGGCAGGTGCTGACCTGCACGAAATCAAGCCGGCGCAGCCGTACACTGATGCAGACCTCGACTGGCGCGACAAGCAGAGCCGTAGCAGCGTGGAGATGCAGGACAAGAGCTCTCGTCCAGCCATCACCGCAAAACTTCAGAACATGAAGGACTACGATGTCGTCTATGTAGGTTTCCCCATCTGGTGGTATACCTGTCCGACGATTATCAACACCTTCATGGAAGCCTATGACTTCCAGGGCAAGACCGTCATCCCCTTCGCTACCTCTGGCGGCAGCAGCATCAAGAAAGCCTGCGAAGACTTGAAGGCCACTTATCCCGATATCAAATGGAAAGAGGGCAAACTGCTCAATCGCACATCGAAAGATGACTTGAAGAAATGGGCGGAGAGCAACAAGTAACAATAAATAAGGCAATGATATAGCAGTTGACCCTTTGCAGAAAGGATTTATGCGCAGCCATCCCCTCTTGAACCCTGCCCTTACGGGGAGGGGCAGGGGTGGGGTCTGTAATGTCAGTAATGCTCTTTGCTGCCACTCCTTCGCTGCCACTTCTTTGCAGCCCACTCTTCGCTGAAACTTCTTCGCCCACACTCTTCGCTGACAGGATATT
>JAEEPZ010000199.1 GCA_016285055.1 Prevotella sp. | reverse complement strand
CACGAGCTGTCCAAGGCCACCACGCAAATCGAGGTGCCTCACATCGACTGCGACCAGCGCATCGTCACTGCAGCCGATCCTGACGAAGGCGCCTTCTTCAACCTGAAGCTCACCAATCCCTCGATAGCCCAGATGTATGATACTACCTTCAGCGACTTCATCCTGCAGGTGGTCAACGACAAGTGGGGCAGCCAGGCCAAGGTGCATTTCAACGACGACGACAACACGAACCGCTATTACGTGTCACTGGCTCCCGGCGACAGTGCCATGATCACGATGTATGTGAAGCCCAAAAACAAAGAGGTGATTCATCTCGACAGTCTCCACCTCTGCTTCTACTCCGAATGTCAGAGCAGCATCAGCGACGACATCATCGTGGCGGCACACTTCCAGCCACAGGCCGAGAAGATCGAGCTGGCCTCGTCGCGCACACTCGTCAATACCGCCACCGACAGCACCCTCGTGCTGACGGCTACGGGCTACAAACCCACGAGCACCATCCTCAACGCCGTGAAACTGCAGCAGCGCAAGCAGGGCAGTCCTGATTGGGCTACACTGCACAGCTGGGTGACGGGCGTGCCAGCCGGCGACAACGAGAGTGCACTGGTCAGCGAGCGCATCGACACGCTGATCGACATGCATAGCAACATCGCCTACCCCGATGCCACCTACGAGTTCCGTGCCGTCACCGACTGTACGGTAGCCGGCGAGAGCGTGCTGGGCGAGAGTCCGACCATCACCGTCGTCAAGGACGTCACGCTGCCCCGTCCGCTCTATCTGCCCGAGCCTGCCGACGGCATTCTCAGTCCCGGCGACAACATCACGGTGACCTTCAACGAGGACATCTACTCGCAGAGTCTGAACAAGCCCGACAACTTCAGTCTGCAGGCCGTGCTCAACACCGACTCCGTGGCCCACGAAGTGGCGCTGCGCCTCGACGGTGCCACCACACCGGCAGCCACCACGCAGGCCGACCTGATGCTGGGCAACACGTCGTTCACCGTCTGCACCTGGCTCAAGGCCTCCGGCACGCCAGGCACCATCCTGCGCCACGGCGAGGGTGCCAATGCCCTGCGCCTGAACCTCGATGCCGACGGCCACCTGACGGCCTACATCACCGACGAGAACGGCATGGCACAGCCCTACACCTCGACGACCACCATTCCACGTGACGAATGGGTTTACCTCGGCGTCAGCTACGACGTCAATGCCGGTACCCTGTCGGCCCACTACACCAGTGCCAACAACGAGGACGTGCTCATCGGCGGCGTATCCGTCGGCCAGCATGCCACGTCGCAGGGCCGCATCTATCTGGGCGAGAACCTCCAGGGTGCCATGCACGAACTGTCGTTCTACAGCACCAGCCTCGACTGGACCTCCATCAAGATGCAGATGTACGAGGGCAAGAGCCACAGCAAGCCGTCGCTCGTCGGCTATTGGCACCTCGACGAAGGCCACGGCACCAAGTCCGAGGACCTCGCCCGCAGCCGCCACATGCTTATCGCATCGCCCACGGCATGGTATCTCGAAAACGAAAATATCGCGCTCGCCCTCGGCGGTACGGCCAGCGTAGCCATCCCCTTGGGCGAACTGTCGGCTAAGGAGTCTACCAGCTTCCTCATCGAAGCATGGGCACTCGACAGCGGCAGCCCGGCGGAAAGCGCCTCGCTGTTCAGCCTCGACAATGGCGGCAAGCTCGACCTCATCGTCACCGGCGACGGCAACCTGAAGCTCGTCACCGACAGCACGACCGTCACGACGACCGTGGCACCGTTCACCCCGAACGAGTGGCACCACGTAGCCCTGAACGTGCTGCGCGGCACAGCCAGCGAGGCCAACCTCATCGTCGACGGCACGTCCGTGCTCACCCTGCCTACCAGCGCTGTGCCCGCCCTCGAGGGAGCACGCCTGTGGCTCGGTCGCGGCATGACGGGAGCCATGGACGAGGTACGCCTGTGGCACGGCACCAACACCCAGGCCACCATCGTCGACCGCATGTACACCCGCATCGACGCTACCGACGAACGCGGACTGGTGGGCTACTACCCCTTCGAAAAGTCGACCTACGATGAATACGACCAGCGCGTCTACGGCTTCTCGCTCGAGAATTTCGGCTACGAGCATAAGGCTTCTACCGCCCTCGTCACCGACGGTGGCGCCGTGGCTCCTCAAGCTGCGGGCAGCGCCCCCGGTCTGAAGTCGGCACCGCATAAGACGCTCCTCGACTTCGACTTCGTGGCCGACGAGCGCACCGTCTCCATCACCCTCGACCACAGCCCGCAGGCCCTCGAAGGGTGCACCGTCAACACCACGCTGCACGACTTCTACGACATGCACACCAACGTGGGCAGTCCCGTCACGTGGAGCTTCGTCGTCCGTCAGAATCCGCTGACGTGGAACACCACCGAGGTATCCACCAAGGTGTCGGCCGGCAACGGCGGTACGTTCACCGCCACACTGACCAACATGAGTGGCACGACGCAAGACTGGTCGTTCGTCGAACTGCCGTCATGGCTCACCGCCAACATGACGTCGGGCACCATCCTGGCCAACCAGACGCAGGACATCGAGTTCACCGTGCCCAGCGGCATCGCCATTGGCAAGTACTTTGCCACCGTCAGTGTCCGCGCCGCTATCGGTATCGATACACCGCTCGACATCAGTGTCAGCGCCGAGGGTCAGCGTCCCGACTGGTCCAAGCCCGAGGGCTATGACGATTATATGACTGTCGTTGCACAGATCAAGCTCGACGGCATCGTCTCCACCGATCCCGACGACATGCTCGGAGCATTCACCGACCCCGCCGACGGTGGCTTAGGCGAATGTCTGGGCGCCGCTCAGCCGACGTATAACGAAAGCCGCGATGCCTACTACGTCCGACTCATGGTCTACGGCAACAGCACCATCGTGGGCGACACCGTCCGCTTCCGCATCTACGACGCATCGACGGGTCTCACCTACCCCCTGACGAATGTCTCTACACCCGTCCTGTTCGCCATCGACGGTTCGGCAGGCAGCTTCGACAACCCCGTCATCGTCGAGAACACCGACAAGGTGCTGCAGACCCTGCCGCTCTACCAGGGCACCAATTGGGTGTCGCTCTATCTGGCACCCGACAAGAACCAGGTGTCTACCCTCTTCCAGCCTGTCACCGGCCAGATTAGTGCCATCGACTTTGCCGACGGACTGACAGTCAGCTACGATGGCACCGCATGGAGTGCCGACCATCCTGTAGGCACCGCCGAGATGATGAAGGTCAGCATGAACGCACAGGCCGAGCTGCCCGTCGTCGGCGACGCAGTGAATCCTGCCGACTACCCCTTCACCATCAAGCCTGGCAACAACTGGATTGGCGTACCTTCCGGCAACGCCATGCCCATCGGCGACGCCTTTACCGCCCTGTCGCCCGTCGAGGGTGACCAGGTGAAGGGCCAGACAGGCTTCAGCATCTACGAGAACACGTCATGGGTGGGCGACCTGCAGTTCATCGAGCCCGGCCAGGGTTACGTCTACACCTCCGGCGCCGACCACGAGAAGACGTTCTGCTTCCCGTCCAGCGTTCCCGCCCGACAGGGAGTCCGCCGCCTCGACAACCTCAAGGGCATTGCCGCCAACTACCGCTATGCCCACAACATGGCGCTGGTGTGCACCGTCCACAACGAGTATGGCGAGCCCACCGACGTCACCTCCGTCGAGGTGCACGATGCCACGGGCGAGTTGCGTGGCCGCACCACCCGTCTGTTCCGCGACAGCCTGCTGCTGCTCGTCGTCAGTGGTCAGACCGAGGGTGAGCCGCTGGTTGTCAGGGCCAACGTACGCGGTGCCGACGACGGACAGTATGCTACGCTGCTCCACTTCAAGCGCGACCACCTCACGGGCACCCTGCGCCGTCCGCTGGTCATCGGCGCCGCCACCACCGACATAGCGGCACTGGTGTTTGCTGCCGACAGTCAGCTGGCAGTCTACAACATCGCCGGTCTGACGGTCTATCAGGGTCCCGCCTCGCAGTTCGACAAGCATCAGCTCCTGCCCGATGCCGTCTACATCATCCGCGAGACCACCAGCGCCGGCCAGGTAAACACTTACAAAGCCAAACTGGACCGGTAGACCAACACCCCCATCGAATGATAAAAATCGGACTGACCTCACATCAGTCCGATTTTTCGTTCGGTTTAATCAACTTTCTCACGCTCAAGAATGATATTATATTCTCATTCTCTTCGAAAGAGATAGAAAAAAATTCTCCTACCTTCGGATGGGAGAAATGAAAATAAATCGAATTTTATTTTGCATTTCGCTCGTTTTTTCGTACCTTCGCAGCCGGATAAGGCAATCTGGCGGCTGATGTCGCCTGATGTAAGGGAATCCGGTGAGAGTCCGGAACTGTACCTGCAGCTGTAATCCCCGTTAATGAG
>JAEEPZ010000076.1 GCA_016285055.1 Prevotella sp. | reverse complement strand
GACAATAGCTTTTCTATGGATTTCGACCCATGTGAGAATCCTGCAGTTTCAAGGCAGCATGGGTTTCAAAAGTTTCCTGCCGAGAAACCATCGGTTTCTCGGCAGGAAACCGATGGTTTCTCGGCAGGAAACTTATTGCATAAAAGCCCCAGACGGCAAAGAACTACGGTATCTGCTTTTCTCAGAGCTTGAACTTGCGGTTCTCGAAACGGTTGAGGAGAGCGAGAGCCTGACGGACGGTGGCATCGGCATCCCAGCCACGCAGGAGGGCGTAGCGACGGACGAGGTCCTCGTAGAGGTCACGGCGGTGGGTGAGGCGCACCATGTTCTGCAGGCACTGAGCATCGGTGGGCATCCCTTCGGTGAAGTGCGAGCGGTTGGTGTCGATCATGGAGAAAGAGGACGGAGAGGATGAAGAGGACGGAGAGGATGGAGAGGATGGGGAGGATGAAGAGGACGGAGAGGATGAAGAGGAGGGAGAGGTAGTAAGTAATAAGAAATTGGAGAGATTGAGGTCACCGTGGAGGATGCCTCTGCTATGCATGAGGAGGACGTGGCGGGCTACGGCCTCGGCCAGGTCACGGGGGTAGTGCTGCACCTCGCGGAGCAATAGCGAGGTCTCTGTGCCGGATACTTCGAGACTGACGAAATAGCCGGTGGTGAAGAGGCCGTGCTGCCGCTCCTCCATATAGGCCACGGGCTGCGGCGTGGCGATGCCTCGGCGCAGAAACTCCTGGGCGAAGAGGAAGGCCCGCTCGGCCTTCGTCTTGCGGAAGAAAGTGTAGACCACCTGCTGCACCGCGTTGACACGTTTGAAGCGCTTCACCATCATCGGCTGCCCGTCGATGATGAAGCGCACCACACGGTTGCGGCTGTCGTAGACCACCTCGCCCTCGCCGTCCTTCAGTCTCTGGGGCAAGCGGCTGATCTCATCAGTCAGGTGCTGAAAGCTCTTGTCTACAACGACCTTCATCGCTTTCCAAAGAGTTTGCGCAGCTGCTGCTTCCTGTATTGGCGACGTGCCTGGGGAAGAAGGTCACGGTAACTGCGTGTGGTGTCGAAGATCATGTCGTCGTGGGCGGTGCCTGTCTGCAGCGGTGTCATGTAACTGTCGCCATAGACGGCGCGGAGGAAGGCGTCGTAGTCCTTCGGCGCCGGCACCTCGATGTTCTCGAAGGGCAGCATCACCGTGTCGTCGAAGATGTGCTTGTCGAGAAGGAAGTCGTAGCCGCTGAAGCAAATCTCTGCCACGTATGGGCACTGCCGGATGTCGGTGGCACGCAGCATGTCGTCCACCTCGCTGTAGATGGTCTGCCAGCCTTTGCGCCACACCTGCCAGCGGCATTTCCACTTTCTGAAGACGAGCCCGATGCGTCCTGAGAGGAGGATGGGCGTGTCGTAGGCATGGAGGAAGCGTGTCACCTTCCTCACACGGCGCATGACATGCCGGCGCTGCTCCTCGTCTTCTGACACAGCATCCAAGGGGAAGATGTCGATGAAGATGCCCTGGTTGAAGGGCCGGTGTGAGTCGGAGGGGCGTATGGCGGCCGTGTCGCAGTTGCGCAGCTGTGCGTGGGCGTGGTAGTAGCGCTTGTCAGTGTAGGGTGTCTGCAGGAAGTAAGGTGGCCTGAAGGTGTCGGCAGGGAGCGCCAGCAGGCGGTCATAGTCTTCGCGCAGCATCACCACGTCGATGTCGTTGTCCCAAGGAATAAAGCCCTTGTGTCGCACGGCGCCGAGCAGCGTGCCGTCGGCTACCCAGACACGGAGGTGGTGCTTGCGGCAGACATCGAGCAGCTGCTGCAGCAGGTCGACCTCTACGGCCCAGACTTGCTTCATATTGGAGGAGGGGTTGTTGTTTGCCACGGTTTTTGGGGGTTTTATGAGGGTGAGGCGGCGGGGCAGGGGCGGTGCCCCTGCCTACGAGCAGCTATTCTACCTGAGAGGGGGAAGGGTGCTCCTCAGCTTTGTGGGAGTGATAGGAATGGGTGAAGTCGACGTAGTGGAAGCGGTGCTGCTTCTGGTCGTCGTGAGGCGGGATGACCATGTAGTTGCCGTACATGTGGCTGAGGTACTCGTGAGGGTGCTCCACGCCCATCACCTCGTGGCCCTCGAAGCCGACGGGCGTGGGCTGGCCGAGGATGGCTTTGTCGATGACGCCATGGAAGCCGTCGTCGAAGACACACACCTTGTCGCTCTTGGCGAAGGGATATTTGCGCAGCAGGCGTCGCGTGGCACGCTGCAGCCGCTGCTGTCCTATAACCTTGCGACACAGCAGCGGCAGCCAGCTGGAGGGGCCGTGGCCGTGGCGGTAAGGATCGCGGTAGGCCATATAGACCAGCTTCTTCAACACGTCGTAGCGTACAAGGTGGCAGCGGCGCAAGAAGGCGTTGGAGGGCACGCCGTCGATGGGGAAGACGTCGATGTAGAGGCCTCCGAGATACGGCAGATGGGGCCGCTCGATGAGCGTGGTGCTGGCGTCCTGCACCTTGCCGAAGGGCAGCGGATAGGCGGAGTCCAGCTCGTAGCTCACAAACTCGTAAGGCTCGGGCAGCCATTCGTTGGCATGGGTGATGAAGGTCTCGTAGTCCTCGCGCGGCATGGCGATGTCGAGGTCGTCGTCCCAGGGGATGAAGCCCTTGTGACGGACGGCGCCCAGCATCGTGCCGTCATAGATATAATACTGCAAGGAGTGCTCACGGCAGACCGTGTCGACAGCGAGAAGGTTGCCGAGGATGCGCAGCTGCAAGGTTCTTATGTCGTACATGGAGGTGGGGCTTTTTTGCGGCTTTTGCAGGGGCGGTGCCCCTGCCTACGAATAGCTAAAATGGCAATGGGCGGAGACGCCCTTTATAGCAGCTATGGTCAGCCGTTATTGTAGCGGGCGGGGAGCTGGATGCTGAGGGCGGCGAAGGCCTCGCGAAGAACCACGAAGAAGGCTTCGATGTCGGGCTTGTCGATGGTGCCGAGCGCACAGAGGCGGAACGTGTTCGTGGTGGAAATCTTGCCGGGATAGATGGTGAAGCCACGCTCGTAACAGTAGTCGTGCACCCGCGTGAAGTCCCAGTTCGGGTCGTCGGGATAGAGGACGCTGGCCACCAGCCCCGACTGTATGTCGCGGCGTATGACCTCACGCAGACCCATGGCGGCCAGTCCCTCGTGGATGGCGTCGATGACGCGGCGGTGGCGGGCAAACTTGGCCTCTTCACCCACCTCGAAATACTCCTTCAGCGCCTGCTGCGTGGCGTAGATGGTCTGCACAGGCGGTGTGAAGTGCATCTCGCCCGTCTTCTCGAAGAAGTCGTACTGCAGGAAGAGGTTGCAGTAGTACGAGCGCTTGGGGTAGTCCTTGCTGCGGCGTATCTCCTCCTCGTTGCCGATGATGAACGAGAGTCCTGTCATGGCCATCAGGCCCTTCTGTGCCGATGCCATGCAGAAGTCGACGTTGTCCTGCTCCATGTCGAAGGGAATCATGCCCAAGGACGAGGTGGTGTCGACCACGAAGACGGCGCCGTGATCATGAGCCATCGCGCCTATCTCACGGATAGGATTGAGTATGCCCGTTCCCGTCTCGTGGTGGGTGGTGTAGACGAGGGCGATGTCAGGATTGTCGTCGAGCGTCTTCTTCACGGCGTCGAGGTCGGGCTGCTCGAAGACCGACGAGCGCAGGTCGATGTGCGGCAGTCCGTAATACTGGCATATCTCCACGGCTCGGGTGCTGTAGGCACCGTTGTTCACCACTAAGACGCGCTTGTCGGCGGGCAGGAGCGAGTTGAGGCAGATGTCGATGTTGATGGTGCCAGAGCCGCAGAACAGCACCGACGTGTACTTCTCCTCCGGGGCGTGGGCGACCTTTAACAGATCAGCGCGCAGGCTCTTCATCATGCCCGCAAACTCTTTCTCACGCGGGCAGATGTCGGGCACCACCTGCGCCATTTTCACTGTATCGGTCGTTGTGGCCGGCCCTGGATTCAGCAGGATGTTTCTTTTTATTGTCATCGCTTTTTGTTTTTTTTTCTCGTTATAACGTTATAACGGTATGACGTTATAACGCTTTTGGTTTTTTCGTTATAACGTTATAACGGTATGACGTTATAACGCTTTTGGTTTTTTCGTTATAACGTTATAACGGTATTTCGTTATAACGCTATTTCGTTTTTTTCTTCTTTCTTCTTAAAGAAATGGCACCACGTGCTCCTCGGCGTAGTTCAGGTCGTCGATGTCATCAATCTCGTACCACTTCAGCCCTTCCTCGCAGAGGACGTAGACGGGCGAGACCTCACGCGACATGCTCAGCAACTCGTACTCGTAGCCCAGCTTGGGTTTGTCGGCGACTTTGCGGGCGTAGTCGGCGCACATCTTCTGATAGAAAGCATTTGAGAGCTTGTGGATGCCGACGAGCTCGCCGGCAGCATGGACCTCCTCCTTGTTCACGGAACAGTTGGTGAGGATGCCGTCGGCATTGCGCTCCACGTAGTATTGGTCCTGAAACTTCGTGACGGGCGTGATGAGCATCACGTCTGGCTGGGGACAGTCTAACAGTGCGGTGATGGCGCGGCGTTCGAACACGAGGTCGCTCTCAAGGAGCAGGAAGTCATCGCTGCCGATGATGTCACGACAGTTGTAGAGCGTGTACATGCTGTTCGTCTCGGCATAGCGTGGGCTGAAGCAGCACTCTATCTGCGGATATTTCGCGGCCAGCTCCTCGTAGGCCTCTCGCAGATAGCCCGTGCCGATGATGATGCGCCTGATGCCGCAGTCTATCAGCGTCTCTATTGAGCGCACCACCATGGCCTTGCCGCCGGCCTCGATGAAGCCTTTGGGTCGTTCCTCGGTCATCGAGCCGAAGCGCGTTCCCATGCCGGCAGCCATGATGACAGCCCCGGAAGCCCCCCCTACTGCCCCGGAAGCCCCCCCTACTGCCCCCGAGGGGGCTTCATTACCGGGCATGCCCACATTCGTGTCCCCCTCGGGGGACGAAAGGGGGGCCTTGGGGGCTTTTGGGGCTTCATTACCGGGCATGCACACATTTGTGTCCCCCTCGGGGGACGACAGGGGGGCTTTTGGGGCTTTTGGGGCCAGCTCCTTCATAAACGCTTCCTTGTTCTCGATGGGCGTCGTGGTGGGACGGCCGAGGTTGTCGCGCGAGTTGATGGCGACGCGCAGCTCTAAGAGGACGGGGCCTTCCAGGTGTTCCAGCTGCTGCAGGGCGCTGAGCATCTCTTCCTGCGTCGTTGCCGTAAGGACGTGGCGGTAGCCGCTGGCCTTGGCGATGGCGGTGGCGTCGAGACGGAAGCCGATGGTGGGCTGTCCGCCAACGCTCTCGTGGGCACCGTTGTTGAACAGGATGTGGAAGAGATTGCGCGGCTGCATGGAGGCGTTGATGCCTAATGCGCCGGTGTGCATGATGAAGGCGCCGTCGCCGTCGAAACAGAACACGCGGCGCTCCGGCTTCTCCAAGGCAATGCCCAAGGCGATGCTGGAGCTGTGGCCCATGGAGCCGACGGTGAGGAAGTCGTGGCCGTGGCCCTCGTGGCGCTCCTCACGCAGCTCGAAGAGTTCGCGCGACAGCTTGCCCGTGGTTGAGACGATGACGTCGTCGTTGCGTAGATGGCTGACGACCAACTTCAGTGCCTCCTCGCGGCTCAGCGGGTTGTCGTTGTGGCTGACGTTCTTCAGCTTGTAGGCGCCGAAGGTGCCCTTGCGGATGACCAGCGCCGTGGGAGCCTTGCGCTCCATGGCCAAGGCTACCATCCGCTGAATGGAAGCCCCCCCTGCTCCCCCCTGGGGGGGGAAGGGGGCGGTGGTGGAAGAATCCTGAAGAGGGGCGGTGGTGGATTCCTCCAGTATGGTATATGGTATCTGCATGGCGTCGAGCAAGGCCAGCGTCACCTCACCCTGCTTCACATGCTGCGGCTCGTCGTGCACGCCAGGCTCGCCGCGCCAGCCTATCATCAGCACCATCGGGATGCTGTACACCTTCTCGTCGGCCAAGGACAGCAGCGGGTTGACGGCATTGCCAAGGCCCGAGTTCTGCATATAAACCAGCGCGGGATGGCCCGTAGCCAGATAGTGGCCGGCGGCGATGCCCACGGCGTTGCCCTCGTTGGCGGCGATGATGTGCTTGTGGCTCGGTGCTGTGTCGGTGACATAGGCGCAGAAGTTCTTCAGCAGCGAGTCAGGCACGCCGGTGAAAAGGTCCACGCCGCTTTCTATCAGCGCATCGTATGCTTCTCTTACATCGATCATAGTCTTCAAATCATTTGGTTCCGGGAATCAGCTCCAGTATCTGCTTGATGGGCATGCATAGGTCGTTGGCGTCGTAGCTGCGGTGGTTCTCCAGTATCGACGTGGCCACCTTCACCATGGCCGGGTAGGCGGCACGCAGCATGTGGTTGGCATAGATGACCACCTTGATGCCCCACTCGGCCAGCTCCTCCTCACGCAGATGGTTATAGGTGGTGGGCACGGCGACGATGGGCACGTAGGGATGCAGCTCGTGGAAGCGCTGGCAGAACAGCCGGATATCGTCGCCCGTCTTCTCCTTCGAGTGAATCATGATGCCGTCTGCCCCACCCTGCTCCACGTAGGCGCAGCAGCGCTCGATGGCGTCGTCGACGCTCTTGCCGGCGATGAGGCTCTCGCAGCGGGCGATGATCATAAAGTCCTTCGTCACCTGTGCGTTCTTGCCGGCGCGTATCTTCTGGCAGAAGTTCTCTATGGTGTCCTGCGTCTGTA
Organism: Prevotella sp.; assembly: GCA_016285055.1. Taxonomy (GTDB): domain Bacteria; phylum Bacteroidota; class Bacteroidia; order Bacteroidales; family Bacteroidaceae; genus Prevotella. The sequence goes on along the minus strand of JAEEPZ010000076.1, from coordinate 15,143 downwards.
TGGCGTCGGTGCCGAAGAGCGAGTTCTTCTTCAGTCCCACCTTGTCCTCGATGATGACGGCCGAGATGCCGTTGCGCTCGAGCGTGCGGACGGTGAAGACGAAATGCTCGAGCTTGCCGCCGGTGTCACCATCGTAGATGATGGGCTTTGTGGTGCACTCCAGGATGTTCGTCAGGTCCTGCATACGTGTGGTGAGGTCGACGGCCTCGATGTCGGGCTTTCCCTTCGACGTCGAGTCGGTGAGCGACGAGCTCCACATGCCGTCGAAGGTGTCCATGTAGAGGCCGTTCTTCACCTCGAGGTTCTCGCAGATAAGCCCCGACAGTCCGTCGTGCACCTCGAGTATGCGCACCACGGGCTTGGCGTCGATGAGCCGCCGCAAGGTCTTCAGGCGGATGTCGGGCGTGGTGCCTATGCCTTTTATCTCCTTGTCGAGCGACGACGACTCGATGCCCTTGGTGTAGGGAATCTCTATCACCTCGCCGCCCAGCTCCTTCATCACCTCGAAGGCCTCCTCGCGCAGCTCGCGGTCGGGCCCTGTCTGCCAGTCGTCGCCGTGGATGATGTAGTCGGGCTTCAGGCGGCGCAGGTTGGGGGCATAGCTCCAGTCGTCCTGCGGCACCACCTGGCTGACGTTCCTGATGTTCTCCACCACGTTCTTGCGCTGCTCGTAGGTGAGATAGGGCAGTCGCTTGTGCTGGGCGATGGCCTTGTCGGTAAAGAGTCCGATGATGACGTCGCCGTATTTCGCCCCCTCGTTGATAATATTGATCAGTCCCGGGTGCATGATGTCGGCTATCATGCCCAAGTAAACGGTTTTATTCATAGTATTATCTGAACCAATAAAGTAATTTCTTGTAATTCTTCTTAAACAGCCAGCGCAGGCGCATGAAGTGAGGGTCTTTGACCAGCGACGAGGCGAAGGCTCCCGAGAAGGTGCCCTGAGTGGCAATGGTGGGCTGGCACCAGAGGCACTGCAGCAGGCCCTTGTTGATCAAGTCGTTGTGATACCAGTCGATGGCGAGGTCGCAGCGTTCTGCTTTCAGCTGCTCCACAACGGCTTTCGCTGCTTTGTCGTTGATGAAGTAGCAGCCGGCCATGCGCCCTTTCTTCGCCGGATAGAGCATCTGCCCCTTCACGCGCTGGCTGCGTGGCACGAAGCGCAGGGCGCTGTCTTCGTAGGAGATAAAGATGCTTTTGTCGGCATAGTGCTCACGATACTCTTTCAGGCTCTGCTCGAAACGTGCCACGAAGTCGTTGTCGAGTGCTATGTCGTCTTCCAACACCAACGCGCCTTCGAGGCCGTCGGCCACGATACGCTCGTAGGCAAGAAAATGCGACAGCGTACACAATGCACGCGGAATCCTGCGGTGCAGCTGCTCCCGTCCGTCCTTCATGTACTGGTCTATCAAGGCCTTAATGTGGTTGTCGTCGTGGCCTTCGTTAACGAACTCATAATCCATTCCGAGGCTTTTCATCATGCGGTCGATGTGTTCGCCGCGCTCCTTCAGCCTGTCAGGATGTATGACGAATGTCTTCATTCAGTGTTTTTATTTGCAATTTTCGTGCAAAGGTACTAATTATTTATGAATTACGACGTAAGAATGATGAATTATTTCGACCGGAGAGGTTGAAATGATGATAGAGGACTGTAGAGGATTTTTTTTAGAGGACTTGAGAGGACTTGAGAGGATTTTAGAGGATTTTAGAGGACTGCAGAGGACTTGAGAGGACTTTTTGAGGATTTTAGAGGATATTCTTTACCACTGAAAGCATTTTTTTTGCCTTTTTATGCTTTTTCCTTTGCTTTTTCACCGCATCTTCGTAACTTTGCAGCCCATTATGACAGAAAGGATGATTATCGGCTTCGATGCGAAACGCATCATGCGCAACGGCACGGGCTTGGGCAACTACGGCCGCACACTGGTCAACGACCTGTCGGCGCTCGACCAGTTTGACCTGCGTCTCTATGCACCCGACAACGGCATCACGCAGCTGCGCTCACAGATTGTGGGGCGGCCCAACGTCACATTCTGTTTTCCGCGCCATGCCCACACAGCCATCGGCAAGGCGCTGTGGCGCTCGCACGGCATCGTGCGACAGCTGCTGAAAGACGGCGTCAACGTCTATCACGGACTGTCAGGCGAGCTGCCTGTGGGCATCAGCGAAGCGGGCATCCGCACGGTCGTCACCATCCACGACCTCATCTTCATGCGTCACCCGGAGTATTACAACCGCACCGACGTGAAGATCTACACCAAGAAGTTTTTCAACACCCTGCAGGAGGCCGACCGCATCGTGGCCATCAGCGAGTGCACCAAGCGCGACATCTGCGAGCTGGGCAATGTGGACCCTAAGCGCGTGGATGTCATCTATCAGAGCTGCTCACCGCGTTTCTCCGAGGAGCCCCCGACAATAAAGATGTGGGCGGTGCGCGACAAATATGTGCTGCCCGACCGCTACGTGCTGTGCGTGGGGTCGATAGAGGAGCGTAAGAACGTGCTGCTGGCCGTCGAGGCGCTGCACTACCTGCCCGACGACGTGTCGCTGATCATCGTGGGACGGCAGACGCCCTACAGCGACCGCGTGCACGAGTATGTCCTGGAGCACAGGATGCACAGCCGTGTGCAGATGCTGCACAACGTGCCCGACGACGACTTGCCGGCGCTCTACCGCATGGCCGACTGCTTTGTCTATCCTTCGCGCTACGAGGGTTTCGGCATTCCCATCATCGAGGCCATCAGCCAGGGCCTGCCCGTCGTGGCCTGCACCGGATCGTGCCTTGAGGAGGCCGGCGGGCCCGACAGCCTCTACGTCAGTCCCGACGACCCCAAGGCCATGGCTAACGCCCTTTCACAGGTGCTCTTCGGCGCGCCGGGCCGTCAGCAGCGCATCGACCGCTGCCGGCAGTACATTCGCCGCTTCGAGAACAACGACGCCGCCCGGCAGATAGCCGCTCTCTACCAGTAAAGTTTCTCTTTGCCTTCGATGCTCCGGCGGCACGTGGGGCACGACTACGAGTCGCGGAGGGTCTACCTATGTGAGTTGATACCGCGAAGCGGCCTGAGAAAAAACCAATAAAAACCAATAAAAATAAGAGATACCGCGAAGCGGCCTGAGAAAAAACCAATGAAAACAAATAAAAACAAGAAAAACAATTTGGGATTAAGGCTATCACCTTGCCCGCCGCATAGCTCAATGCGCAGCCATCCCCTCCCTTCAAGGGGAGGGGCAGGGGTGGGGTCTGTAACTTATTAGCTGCCTCTTCTTCGCTGTCCCTTCTTCGCTGTCCCTTCTTCGCTGCTTCTTCTTCGCTGTCCCTTCTTCGCTGTCCCTTCTTCGCTGTCCCTTCTTCGCTGTCCCTTCTTCGCTGCTTCTTCTTCGCTGCTTCTTCTTCGCTGCTTCTTCTTCGCTGCTTCTTCTTCGCTGCTTCTTCTTCGCTGCTTCTTCTTCGCTGCTTCTTCTTCGCTGCCTCTTCTTCGCTGCCTCTTCTTCGCTGCCCCTTCTTCGCTGCCTCTTCTTCGCTGATAGAATATTACAGACATTACAGACCCCACCCCTAACCCCTCCCCTTGAAGGGAGGGGATGGCTGCGCATTGAGCTACGCGAAGGGCAAGGCGCAACCAAAAATCCTGTAGGGGCGACAGAACTCGGGTAACGAACTGACCTATTTCGCGCCATAACTATGTCACTCCATACGTACAGCATGTATCTTTTTGCCATCTGGGGCTTTTATGCAAAAGTTTCCTGCCGAGAAACCTTTGGTTTCCTGCCGAGAAACCGATGGTTTCTCGGCAGGAAACTTTTAAAACCCATGATGCCTTGAAACTGCAGGATTCTCACATGGGTGGAAATCCATAGAAAGCTATTGTCTTTAACTCCTTTAACTCCAAAACTTGCGAAAGTTGAATCTGTAATAGTGCATCAGACCAATTTGTTTTTCTTGTTTTTATTTGTTTTTATTGGTTTTTTCTCAGGCCGCGTAGCGGTATCAACTCACATAGCCTTCGGACAAAAATCTGAACACTTCGTGCAAAAATCCGAAGCCTGCGGGCTTTTCTGCCAGACATGACGGCTGAGAAAGACAAGAACGCGGTGCGCAAAGCCCGACCGACTCAAAACATCTATTAACCCTGAAGGGGCGACAGAGGCCGATGCATCGGCTTCTGTCGCCCCTTCAGGGCTTTTCTGCGGCTCAGGCCTGATGATTACTTCACGAGGACCTTCTTGCCGTTCACGATGTACAGACCCTTCTGAACGGTGCTCAGACGCTGGCCCTGCAGGTTGAAGATGTCGGCAGCGCCGGCCGTGGCGGTAACGGTGCTGATGCCATCGGTGACACTCGGCTCAATGGAGATGGGCAGCAGCTGGTTGACACTGGCAGACTTAGCCACGAGGATGGCTACGATGTCGATGTTCTCCAGCTTGGTGTCCTTGGCCCAGTCGGCAATCTTGTGCAGCTGCTGGTTGGCTGTCTCGCTGCCGTTGTTCACATCGATGGAGCTCTCGCCCTGCGTCAGCTTGCCTGCCGTAGCACTGGTCTCCTCGAGGGTGGCGCCGCTGATCTTCACCACCCTGTTCAGGTTGGCGGCCACGTTCACCTCGTCGATGGTGCCCTCCACGATGGTGTAGCTATTGATGTCGGTCAGCGTGAGCTCGCTGTCGGGCGTATCCTCGGTCTCCTTCATCTGCGTGTTGCCGCTGGCGGTGCGCTTCACCACATAGACGAAGCCGTTCACCTTGTTGCTCTCCTTCAGTTTAGTATTGATGATTGAGAGGTACTGAATCCAGCAGCCGCCGGTGGCGTCCTGAATCCACATGGTGGAGTAACCATCGGCCGACAAGCCCGTCAGCTCGGCATCCTTCAGCGTCACCTTGGCGTATGTGCCGTTCTCCAAAGCGTTGAAGGCAGCGATGTCGGCACACTCGACATACTCGATGGGAGCCAGGGCAGCGGTCTCGGCGGTCTTGTTCTCCACCTTCACCACAGCGGTGGCCAGATAGCTGGTGCCGCCCTGCTGGAAGCGCACACCGTCGGCATTGCCCGTCCACTTCATGCCCTCGATGGTGCCGGAGGAAGCAGTGAAGTTGTTGATGTTGCTGTTGCCGGCTGCAATGAACTCAATCTCGGTGATGGCCTTGCCCTCGGGCACCCGGAAGGTCAGCGTGGTGTACTCCTTATAGGTCACGAGGCACTGGCCGCGGTTGTTGTCCACATAGACGCGCGAGGGAGCTGAGCCGCCAGTGATCTGCAGGCTGACATCGCCCAGGGTGAAGACCTCGTTGTAGATGTAGCCCTTGGTGTCGGTCATGCTCTCGCCCACAGGATTGCGGAACTCGGGGTCGCTGAAGTCGTAAAAGACGAAGGTAGGCTCGTCGACGATGACCGACTCAGGGCGCACCACCTTGATGAGCGTGAGGTGTGCCTGTGTGCCTCCGTCGCGTCCCAGCATGATGCTGTCCATGTCGGCCTCGAGGGTGTAGCTCTGCTCCACGGGGTCGTCGTTGACGCTGTATGCGTTGATGAAGTCCTGGAACTTGTAGATGGCGGTGGGCTTGTTGTTGGCATCTACCGAGAAGAGGACGGCTGTGGCGCGCTTTGCCGCGTCTTTGTTGTTGATGACACCAGCAATGGTGAGCACGTCGCCCGCCTTGAAGCCGTCAGGAGTCTTCACGCTGATGTAGTTGCCGTTGCAGACGCCTTCAGAGGAGTAGCCGTTCTTCAGACTGAAGCAAGGCACTGCGTCGGAGTTGGTGTGAATCTTCACCGTTCCTTCTACCGACGTACCTCTGGCGTTGATGCCTTCTTTGTTGTTGGGGAAGTCAATCAGCGTGGTTTGTGCGTTCATGCCGATGATGCCCAGCATCATGAGCAATGCAGAAGTAAAGATTTTTTTCATGCTGTAATAGTATTTAGTGAATAAATAGAGTTATTCGTCCGGGAAAAATTAATTGTTCATCTCCTTACACTCGTGCGGCGCAGGCTCCTCGGCACTGATGCCAAGCTGGCGGCAGGCTTCAAACAGCTGATCGGCGCTGAGCTCATCCTTGAAGTAAGTGACGGCCAGCGAGCCTTTGCCTGAGTTGACATTGGCATCGTCGATGGCATCGCTATAGACGAGGAGCTTGTCGACGGTTTCCTGTGTGGCCTGCTCCTTCGGGATGTTGTAGTAGGCGAAGGCTATCTTCGGACCGCTGTAGTAGTTCACCGGCGTGTAGCCCAGCTCACCGATGGCCTGGCGGATGATGTCCTTACAGGTGCGGTTGGCATCGTAGCGGATGAAGACATAGTGCTTGTCCAGATGCGGCGAGAGGCTGTCGATGCCCTCTATCTGTTCCAAGCGCTTCACGATGCGGCTGGCACAGCCCTGACAGTGCATGTCGTCGATGCGCAGGCCCATGCCTCGGCGGATGGTGTCGCCGGGACTGTAGGGCGACGCCTTGTAACGGCCGGTGGCGGCCAGGCGTGCCTCGATGCTGTCGGCACAGGTCAGCGAGCGGTCGTAGACGATGGTGGTGGTGCGGCGCTCGGTGTTGCTGCGCAGACTCTCGATGCCGGGCAGCTGGCGAACCACCGTCATCACCTTGTGGGCGCATTCGTCGCACCGCATGCCTTTGATACGCACGGTCAGCGTGTCGGTCTGCGCTGCTACGCCATTAGAGAATAATGTACAAAGAATAAAGAATAAACTCCGCATTTTGATTGAGTGTTAAGTGACGAGTGTTTATTGCTGAGTGACGGCCGTCTTCTTGCCGTTCACAATATACAAGCCATTGGTGGGCGACATGACGCGGCGTCCCTGCAGGTCGAAATAACGGTTATCGGTTATTGTTTCACGGTTAACGTCGGCGATGCCGCTCAGCTCATGGTAGTCGCCGTACTGTCCGCCCTTCCAGGAGATCCAGTCCTTCGCCTCGGTCTCAAACTCATAGTAGCCCATGAAGTTGGTGGTGAGCGAGCTGACCATGAGGAAAATCTCGTCCTTGCTGTCGAGCATCACCTCGCCGTCGTTCTGGCTGTTGCGCTGGAATCCCGGCTTCTCGTCTGTGACGAAGCGGTAGAGGGCGCGGTTCTTGGTGCTGACCGTGTTCAAGCCGTCCTGCCGGCCGGGGTTCAGGGCGTTGCTGTTGGAGATGGTCTGCTCGTAGAGTGCCGAGGTGAGCACGACATCGTGCCGGCCCGGTGCGGCCATGAGCACCATCGCAGCGTTCTTGGGTGTGACATAGACGTTGCCGTCGGCATTGGCACCGTCGAAGTGAGTGTAGTTCACATAGGCGCCGTTCTTGCTGCTATAGCCGGCGCTCACCTTCACGGCGATGACATCGTCGGGCACGCGGTAGCAGCTGGCGATGTGAAAGCCGAGCAAGCCCGTTCCGACATCGACCGACAGGGCGCCATGCACCTCCTCCAACGAGAAATGCACGTCGGTAGGCTCTTCGTTGCTGGCATACTGCGGATTGGCGGTGTTGCCGTAGGCATGGCCCGTGGTGCCGTAGGTCAGGGCGATGAGCAGGTCTTTGGTGTTCGTGAGCTCACTGATGTCGAGCTGGCCGAGAATCTGCCAGCTGTAGGCGGTGAACGTGCCGGTGGCGTCGCCGAAGAGAGCGGCCATCTGCTTCACCGTCTTGCCGTCGGCATCCTCGGTGTCGGCATTGTCGGTCTTGGTGCCGTCCTCGCCCAAGCCCTTCAGGTCGGCACGCACCCACACCGTCTGGTCGGTGTTCGTCAGCGCGTCTTTCTGTGCCAGCAGCTCTGCCACGGTGTAGGGGTTCTCTTTCGTCCCGTCGCCCGCAGAGGCCGTGATGAAGGAGAAGCACATGGCGGTCAGTGCGACCATTGTCTTGATACATGTAGTTGTCTTCATAGCATTATTTATTATAGTTTCGCATTCGCTCATCTTTCAGGAGTTAAAGGAGTTAACTCCAAAACTTGCGAAAGTTGAATTCATTTTTTTATCCTTTGTAAAGCCTCAGTTGAAGAAGCCAAAGCTGATGCCGACGGTCTGCAACGCGCGGTCGCCTGTGGCCACTGTGCGCTCGTAATAAGCCTTGACGTAGGCACTGCTCTTGACATGCTTGATGGGGAGAGGGAAGAGATACTTCGCGCTGAGCTGTCCGCGGCGCCAGTCGGCGTCATACCACGTCATGTCGGGCATGAGCACCTGCTGTGCATAGTCGGTCGTGGCGTCGGCCAACTGCAGGTCGGCCTTCGTCGACAGGCTGAGGGTGGCGGCGGCGTCAATCCACAAGCGTCCGTCGAAGAAGCTGTAGCCCCCCTCGACGCTCAGGTTCAGGCGCTGCCAGTCTTGCTTCGACGTGTGCAACAGGTGCTTGGTGTGTGCACCTTGCAGGGTTGCCGCCGCGCCCAGATAGCTCTTCACGTCGGCCACGCCCACGCGGTTGAGGCGATAGTGCAGCGCGGCGTCGTAGGTGCGGCGCTGGAAACGCTTCTTGTACACCATCTGCGTGTCGTAGCGGAAACTGGTGTAGCCCGTCGAGGCATCGCGCTCCTGCACCAGCGTCTGGCGGTTCTCGTCGGCAGAGCCCTCCGTGAGCCGCGCCTCCAGGTCTATCTGGTGCAGGCGGGCATTGTGGCGGATGCGATGACGCGAGCTGAGACTATATATATAAGATGTGTACTTGCCCGGCGAGTATTTGTACTGTCCCCAGGCGTCCTCGGTGGCGCGGGCAATGCCGAGGGTGCTCACCGTGTTGTAGGGGCACTCCTCATGCCAGATGGTCCACTTGCGGTCGGCGAAGCTGACCTCAGCGCCCAGCTCATGGCGCACCCACTCACGCGAAAAGCCATTGTAGCCGCCCACGGTGCCTGTGGCGGCTTCCATGCCGCTGAGCACATAGTAAGTCAGGTTGGGCTCTCCCTGCACCGTGACCAGCCCGGGCAGTTTCTCCTTGCGCCGGTCGTAGTGGCCGCTGAAACCTATGGTGTAGTCGTCACCCGAGCCGAAGGTAAAGACAAACGAGGGCGTCACACGGTATTGCAGCAGCTCGTTGCGTGAGCGCGGGTCGCGCAGACGGCTCTGGTCGCCCACCTTGTAGTCGAGGCGCGCACCGAAGGACATCTTCTCAAACGTGTCAGGCAGATTCTTGCGCATCGGCATCGAGCCGATGGCAGCGGTGAGGTCGAAGAGCTGTGTGTCGTACTTGCCCTTAATGGCGCTGCCGGTGTAGAAAGGCGAGCCGTCGAAGGGATTCCAGAGGTCGGCCCAGGAGCGGTCCTTCGTGCGGTCCATGCCGAAGGTGAAGCGTCCGTAGGCCCTGAGATATTTGCCGATGTGCTGATAGCGCTCGGTGTCGAAGGCCAGCATGTTGCGCTGTCCGCCGTCTTGCACGCGGTGGTAGTCGCCCGAGCGGTGGCTCATGCCGAAATGGGCATAGCCACGGTTCAGCGTGTGAGGATTGTCTATCGACAGGCCGGCAGCGTTGTCAGTCAGGCGCCACAGCTCGAAAGCATCGCGGTAGCGGTACTGGCTGTCCTGCGCGGAGAGGCCTAATGGGACCAGACTGGCCAGGAAGACTATGCTTATTATCTTATTCATCATATTCGCGGGGCTTGACGGTGGTGGACACTTGGAAATCGGCTGACGAGTTGTTGGTGTCGGCCAGAATCTTGCGGCCGTCGGCAGTGACACGGGCAGTGCGGCGATAAACCACCTCGCCGGACTTGCCGGCAGTGGCGTTGATGCTGATGTAGCCGGCATCGACGTCAGGATAGAGGCGCTTCGTGGTGACGTCGGGGCCGGTGTTCGCCTTGTTCGGCAGGCACTCCACGCCGTCGATGACATAGCGCTTGGGCAACAGCTTGAACATATTGCCACGCTCTTTGCCGAAGGCATAGACGGGAGCCCAGTCGTTGACCACATCCTCATGGGTGCGGAAGATAGCGATGCCCATCAGACCGTTGTTCTGGAAGTTGAGGTAAGTCATGTTGCTGTAGGAACAGAAGACGATGGGCAGCTCGGGCGTGGCGGGATTGTTCTGGATGCGGGCCCGGCTATCCTTGGCTTCGAGGTCGGCGTCAAGGAGGCTGTGCTCAAAGGGTGACACGTCGGAGTGGTCGACGGCGCTGTTGGTGATGAGCAGCGTGCCGCCGGGCTGCACCATGACGGGACGCTCGCTTGGTATTTGGAAGATTTGCTTCACCACCAGCATCGTGTCGGCATAGGCCTCGTGCAGGTTGCTGAGAGTGTAGGCTTGCGGGTTGTCGGTCTCGGTGAGGGCGATATAGAGGCCGCTCACGTCGATGGGCGTGGCGCTCTGGTTGTAGAGCTCCATATACTGTCCGGCGGTGTAGGCGCGCGTGGTGCCTTCATAGGTGGAGCCGGCGAAATAAATCTTACTGATGAGGATATCCTGGTTGACACTGAGCAGCGTGGGCAGGATGACGGTCTGGCCGTCGGTCTGCAGCAGACAGGTGTTCGCGCTGCCGCTGACGGTGCAGCTGGTGCCGCCATCCAGTTCCTTGCCTGTGAGCTGCTGGTAGTCGGCGGCGCTGAGCTCCCATGAGCAGCTGACGTCGTAGACATCGGGCACCAAGCCGCTGAACGTGGCCACGCCCTGTGCGTCGGTCTGGGCCTGCAGCCGCTGTGGGCCGATGGTCAGCGTCACGGTGCGGCCGGCCAGGGCAGTGGCCGACGGCAGACCATCGGGTTGCTGCAGCTGGATGCGCGCAGTGATTTCTTTCGTGGCATCGCCGAAGTCGGCGCAGCATGTGAGGAGAAGGGCTGCAACCATGTTGCAGCAAAGAAGACAGGCGGCGGTTATCTTTCTTGTTCGTTTCATCGTCAAAATCCGTTCTTTCGTCAAAATCCGTTCTTTCGTCAAAATCCGTTCTTTCGTCAGAATCCGTTCTTTCGTCAAAGCCGCTGCTTTACAGGTTGAGTGACAGCTCGGCACCAAACTGGAAGGTGCCCGTGTTGCGCTGCGTCAGCGTTGTCGTGTTGTTGCCCTTGAGGTAAGGCTCGTAGAAGAGGGCGTTGTTGACATAGAGCGACAGCTGGCCCATGCGGCCAAGCTCCTTGGTGAGGCGGGCCTGCAGGTTCCAGGTGACGGGGGCCTTCGTCGGGTCGTTGTCGGTGACGCGGACGGCGAGGTCGCTGATAGCAACGGGAAAACCGTCGCCTACAGTGATGGACTCCTGGCCTGGGGCGATGGCATGGTACTGCAGGTCGGGGGTGATGTATCCGATGGCGTCTTTGTTGGCGGTGTAGCTCCAGTTGGAGTTATGCCAGATGGCCTGAGCGGTGAACGATGCCACCATGTGCAGCTGCGGGATATGGGTGATGGCGCGCAGCGTGGTGACGAAGCGGCGGTAGCGGCTGAAGTCCTGACCGCTGGGATAAACCACCTTGACGGGCGTCAGGCCATAGCTGGAGTAGGCCGTAGGCAGCAGCGCCGCTTTGATGCTCTGGGCGTTCAGGTCGGTGCTCCACGTCTTCGTCTCGCTCCACGCGCCGCTGAGATGGAAGGTGGTGTGCAGCGGCTTCACCTCACCTAAGTCAAAGTCCATCTCGATGCCTCGGTTCACGGTGGTGTTGGTGTTGCCAATCTTTCCCGTCGTGGTGAAGATGAGGTCTTGACGGTCAAAGCCGCTGGTGAAGTCATACTGACCGTTGACCATCGGCGGCAGGGCGCTGAAGAAATTGGAGGTGTAGGTGAAATACTCAGTGGCACTGCCAAAGCCGTTGGGCGTCTTGTCGCGGTAGGCCAGGAGGCTCAGCTTGCGCTTTCCGGGCAGCTTGATGTCGATGCCGCCTTCAACTTTCGTCGTCGTGGCGTTCTTCAGGTCTTTCGACTTCACGACATCATACACCTGCGTGTGATAGGCCATCATCTGCTGCGAGCCGTCCTGCGGCATGTAGTTCACGGCTACACGGTCCTCGTATTTCTTGTCAGGATAGAGATAGGCCAAGCCCGGCGTCTTCGCGTTCATGCCCACACCGACACGGATGTCGAGCCACTTGGCTGGCGTGACACACACGTTCAGACGCGGCGACAGCGCGGTGGTGCTGACGTCGCTGAAAGGCTGCAAGGCGGTGAAGCGCAAACCGAAGTTCACGCGCACTCGCTGCGTCTGATTGAAATTGTAGAGGAACTGGTCTTCAACGAAGGCCGACAGCTGGTGCAGGCCGGGGATGTCGTTGAAGGGGCGCGGGCGTCCGTCGGCATTAGGGCGCAGGGGCAGTTGCTCGTTCTCGTTGTAGTAGCCCTTGCCGCTGTTCCAGTCGTAGTGGTAGTCGAGGCCCAGCTTGAAGTTCTGCAGCGTCTTGCCCTTGCGCAGGAAGAATTCGTCGGTCAGCTTGGCATAGACATTGCCCGGCCGGCTTTCGGTCTTGCCCGTGGCAAGATAGATGGAGGTAGCAAACGGCACCTCGTAGTAGCCCGTCTGCATGGCAGTGATGATAGGCAGCAGGCCGGTGCTGTTGCCCACGAGCGACGTGTTCTTGTCGTCCACCTGCGTCAGGCTCAGGCCCACGGTGTATTTCAGCGAGCGTGCCAACGGCTTGTCGAGGCGCAGGCGGCCGTTGTGAGTGAGGCTGAACGAGGTAGAGCGGTTTTTCTTCTCCGTGCCGTCCTGAATGGCATCGGGGTCATTGCCCGTCCAGTCCTTCGTCTGCGTGAAGCGCAGCTTCGTGTCGCTGTGCCACTTACGGGAGAAGTCGATGCCGTAGCCGAGGTTGACCGTGTAGCGGTCGTAGCTGCGGGTCTTGTAGCGCGGGTCGCCCCAAGCCTTTGCATAGTCAGTGCTGGCATTGAGGATGCCGGCGGAGCCCAGCGAAAAGCCCTTGCCCGCGCTGAAGTTCTGGAGGCCGGGGTTGATCTTGGCCTTTACCTGCAAGGGCGTGAGGCCCACCTTCGAGTGGACGATGACGAGACCGCTGGTCAGATCGCCGTATTCTGCCGACGGGATGCCGCGGATGATTTCGACGTTGTCAATGTTGTCTGCCGAAATCTGGCGCAGGTCGGTGCCCGTGAAGGCGGTGCTGGAGAAAGTGCCCTGCGTCATCTGTCCGTTGTTAGAGATGGGCATCCCGTCAACGACGACGCTGGAGCCGAAGGCCGCCGTGTTGTTGTTCACCAGTGTGCGCAGCTGCAGGTTCGACTGCTGTGTCAAGTCGTGGTTGCCCATCAGCTGGCCGGGCAGCAGCTGCATGACATCGGCAAGCGAGGTGGCCTGCAGGTGGTCGATGGCCTGACGGCCCACAATGCTGGCCGTCGAGGCACCGCTCTCGCGCACCTTCGCCGTGACAGTGACTTCCTTCAGTGCCAACGACGACGACACCATCTTGAGCTGCATGGTCAGGTCTTTGTTCACCGCTAACTGCTGCTCTATCGTCTCCATGCCGACATAGCGCACACGCAGGGTGTAGCGGCCCTCGGGAATGTTTGCCAGCGTGGCCTGACCTTCGAGGTCAGTAGTGGTGACGATGGTGGTGGGCAACAGCTCGACGGTGGCCATCATGACAGCATCGCCCGTGGCCTTCTCCGTCACATTGATACGCAGGGTGTGTCCCGCCCGCTGCGCCAACAGGCTCAGATGCGAACCGGCCACCAGCATCAGTATGACGGCAAGCCTCGCAAAGATGGTTGTCTTCGTTGTTTCCATAACAGCGTATCAGAAGGTGCAAAGGTAGGCATTTTGCCTCAACGGCGCAATACCTATAAATAGGTAAAACTACTTCACGTAGCCCATGAGCATGGAGAATTGACAGCAAGTCAACACCCCGCAGCGCTCGGGCTTACTCATGAAAACATGGTAAGTCCTTCGCCTGCACGAGATATTCGCCTATCTGAACGGCGTTCAGGGCAGCACCCTTGCGGATCTGGTCGCCCGAGAGCCAGAACGTCAGGCCGTTGTCATCGCTGAGGTCCTTGCGCACACGGCCCACAAAGACATCGTCCTTGCCGGCAGTATCAAGAGGCATCGGATAGGTCAGCGTCGAGGGGTCGTCAACGAGCTGGCAGCCGGGGGCATGGGCGATGGCCTGCTGCGCTTCCTCCACGCTCAGCGGACGCTCCGTCTCAATCCACACACTCTCGCTGTGGCTGCGCAGCGAACTGACACGCACACACATGGCCGAGCACTTCGCGTCGGTGTGCATGATTTTGCGCGTCTCGTTATACATCTTCATCTCTTCCTTCGTGTAACCGTTGGGCTGGAAGACGTCAATCTGCGGGATGACGTTATAGGCCAGCTGGTGAGGGAACTTCTTGATGGTCTTCACCTCGCCCGTCTCAACAATCTCCTTGTACTGCTGCTGCAACTCAGCCATGGCTGCTGCTCCGGCACCCGAGGCACTCTGGTAGCTGGCTACGTGGATGCGCTTGATGTGACTGAGCTGCTCCAGCGGCTGCAACACCACAACCATCATGATCGTGGTGCAGTTAGGATTGGCGATGATGCCGCGTGGGCGGGTCAGAGCGTCCTCAGCATTGCACTCAGGCACCACCAAGGGCACATCGTCGTCCATGCGGAAGGCCGACGAGTTGTCAATCATCACGCAGCCGTATTTCGTGATGTCGGCGGCAAACTCTTTAGATGTGCCGGCACCGGCGCTGGTGAAGGCGATGTCGATGTCTTTGAAGTCATCGTTGTGCTGCAGCAGTTTCACCGTCAGCTCCTTGCCACGGAAAGTGTACGTACGGCCGGCGCTACGCTCAGAACCGAACAGCACCAGTTCATCCATGGGAAAATTTCTCTCGTCAAGAAGGCGCAGGAACTCCTGCCCCACAGCGCCAGAAGCGCCAACAATAGCTACTTTCATTTCTTTTTTCTTTGTTGTGTTACGCAATTCGGTTGCAAAATTAGATAAAAATTTCGAGATTATAACCCCGTAGGGATAAAAATGTGAACAAATAGCCCCGAAAAGTGAGCTAGCAAGGTCTCCATCTGCCCTGGCCCTACCCTTTTGCGTACCGACAGATGGTTGGGTGGCCCGCATATTTGCGGGCCCAAATCTTCCCAATCAGAAAAGAGAAAGAAACAGAGCCTGAAGCAAGAACCGCCTATATACGAAAAGGGCCCTGAGGAATCGTCCTCAGGGCCCGGCTTGATAAAGAAGGCGGCCTCCTACTCTCCCGCATTGCATTGCAGTACCATCGGCGCAGGCGGGCTTAACTTCTCT
>JAEEPZ010000075.1 GCA_016285055.1 Prevotella sp. | reverse complement strand
CGAGGAGCAGGTAGTAGGAGAGTGACACTACCGTGTTGATCAAGGCGACGAAGACGACGAGGTAGACCCAGAAGGGAGCACTCTCGTGACCAGCGACGGCGGCCATGAACACGAAGAACTTCGAGAACATACCTGCAAACGGGGGAATACCTGCCAACGAGAACAGAGCCAGCGTCATGAGGAACGAGAGCTTGGGGTTGGTGGTATAGAATCCGTTGTAGGCATCCATGTCGGTGCGGCCTCCGTTGTTCTGCTCCACGACGCTGATGACGGTGAAGACTGCCATGTTGGCAACGACGTAGACGAGCACGTAGAACGTCAGGGCCGTAGCACCCACCTGCGAACCGCCGAGGGCGGCCAGCATGATGTAACCGGCCTGCGAGATACTGGAGAACGCCATGAATCGCTTGAGCTCTGTCTGGCGGATAGCGAAGAGGTTACCAACGGTGATGGTGAGCATGATGATGATGCCGAGCATCAGTTCCCACTGCTCTACCAGCGGGCCGAAGACCTTGGTCAGGATGATGAATGCAGCCAGTGCGGCGGCACCCTTCGAGACAACGCTCAGGTAACCAGTTACGGGCGTCGGTGCACCCTGATAGGTGTCGGCCGTCCAGAAGTGGAAGGGCACCAGCGAGAGTTTGAAGCCCAGGCCGCTGAAGAAGAACACCAGTCCGGCTACGGGCAGCAGTATCTGCTCGGAGAACGGGTTGATGCCAGCCAGCGCGGTGGCGATGTCGTTGAAGTAGAGCGTTCCGGCGGCAGCATAGACAAACGAGATGCCGTAGAGCATGACGCCGCTGGAGAACGTAGCCGTGAGGATGTACTTGGCAGCAGCCTCGGCGCTCTGCTTCTTCATCTTGTCGAGGGCGACCATGCAGGCCATAGGCACCGAAGCCGTCTCAAGACCGAGGAAGAACAAGAGGAAGTTGCCGCTGGACACCATGATAAACATGCCGAGGAGCGTGCTAATAGTCAACATGTAGAACTCTCCGCGATACTTGGAAGCCTCGTTCTTCAGCCAAGGCTCGGCCATAATCAGTACGATGAGTGTACCAAAGCTCAGGATGACCTTCATGACATTAGCAGCCTGCGAAGCGACATACATGCCGCCGAAAGCCTCGGCGGGTTCGCCCAACAATGCGATGCGGAATGGCAGCACGGCCATCAGGGCAACGGTCACAGCATAAAGGATGTCGCCCTTCTTCTCACTACGATGAACGATGAAGTCAACCGCAAAAACAGCCAACAAGATGATAACGAGATAAAACTCGGGAATCATATTTAGGAATTGTCCGTAATTCATTGTTTATCCTCCTATCGTTTACATGTTAATATTGTTGAGAATGGGAATGACGGCATCGTTGATGACGTTGGAAGCCCAGAAGGGGAACGTGCCGAGACCAGCCACACAGAAGATGAGGCAGGCCACGGAGAGACGCTCGTCCCACGTGGCATCGGTGAGCTGCAGGTAGTGGGGGTCGCTGACCTCGCCGTACAGAATCTTACCCACAAGGCGCAGGATGTAGACGGCGGTGACGACCACTGAGGTGCAGGCCACGATGGTGCAGACGCGGTGGAACATATCGGGATTCTCAAACGAACCGACGAAGATGGTCATCTCGGCAATAAAGCCTGAGAAGCCCGGCAAGCCGAGGTTGGCCAGACCGGCGAGCACGTAACCAACGGCAAGGAACGGCATAATCTTCATCAGACCACCCAAACGGCGGACGTCACGGGTGTGGGTACGACCGTAAATCATACCGATGAGGGCAAAGAAGAGAGCCGTCATCAGACCGTGTGACAGCATCTGCAGGATAGCACCCGTGCAGGCCGTCTTGGTCATCATCAGCAGGGCAAAGAGCACCAGGCCGCAATGCGATACTGACGAGTAGGCGTTGATGTACTTCAGGTCGGTCTGTACGCAGGCCGAGAGGGCACCGTAGACTACCGAGATGGTGGTGAGGATAAGGAATATCCATGACAGCTCCTGGGCAGCCTCAGGCAGCAGATACATAGCCACGCGGAAGCAGCCGTAGCCTCCGAGCTTCATCAGCACGCCGGCGTGCAGCATGGAGACAGCCGTCGGGGCCGAAGCATGACCGTCGGGAGACCATGTGTGGAACGGGAAGAGAGCTCCTAATACACCGAAACCGATGAAGATGAAGGGGAAGAACACCTTCTGCATATCAACGGGGATGTTGTGCATAGCGGCAATCTCGTTGACGTTCATCGTCGTGGCACCACTGAAGTAGTAGATACCGAGGATGCCGAGAATCAAGAGGGCCGAGCCTCCCATCAGCATCAGCGTCAGCTTCATGGCGGCATACTCCTTGGCTCCGCTACCCCAGACACCTATCAGCAGGTACATGGGGATAAGGGCCACCTCGTAGAACATGAACATGGTGAACATGTCGGTGGAGATGAAGAAGCCGAAGACACCCGTCGAGAGAAGGGTGAACCAGAGAAAATACTCCTTCGTCAGCGGCTTCAGCTGCCACGAGGCGAAGGTGCCGGTGAAGACAATGATGCTCGACAGGAGCAGCATGACGACAGAGATGCCGTCGACGCCCACGGCGTACTTGATGTTGAGCGGCTTAAACCAGTCGACGGCGCTGACAAGCAGCATCGTGTCGGTGTTGCCGGCAGAGCGCTGCTGCACGAAGTAGACGGTCAGCCAGATGGAAAGGGCCAGCAGGCAAGAGGCGCCGACCACCATCACACCACGCACCTGATTGAGGTTGCGGGCAATCCATAGGCCAAGCAACATCAATGCTGGTATAAGAACAAATAAACTTAATATATTCATATTGAAAGCCCACCCAAGCCCTCCTCGAGGGAGGGATGTTTGGTTACATATTGGGTGCTCCTTTTATTTGTTGTTTAAATTTTAATGATATACTCTTTAGTTTCAGCTCACTTTATATCTACCCTGGGAGGGCATGAGTGGGCTTAGACTTTTAAATGCATAATAAAATGAGCGTCAGGGCCACGCTGCCCGTGAGGAACCACACGGCATACTGGCGCACATCGCCACTCTGCCAGGGACGCAGCGACTCGCCGGCCTCGTTGGCACCCCATGCCATGAAGTTGAACGTGCCGTCGACCACGTGGCGGTCGAACCAGGCCACGGGCTTCGAGATGCAACGGAAGATGATGCGATGGGTGACGTACTGCCAGATCTCGTCCTGATAGAAACGCTTGTAGGCAGCACGGTGCAGCTTCGGGAACGTCTTGTACAGACGGTCGGCAATGGGCTGCTGCTCACCTTTGTAGATATAGGTGGCAAGAGCGATGCTGATAACAGCGATGACCACGCTCGTGATGGCAATCTGCGTGTCGAGGTGGATGTCGTAGGACAAACCGCTGGCGCTGACGAAGTGGCCGAAGGGCAGGAATCCGCAGAGGATGGTGACTGCCGAGAGGAACATCAGCGGGAAGGTCATCGAGAGAGGAGCCTCGTGCGGCGTGTGATGCTCGTGGGCCTCCTTGTTCTCAGTACCCCAGAAGATGCCGTAGTACAGGCGGAACATGTAGAAGGCGGTCATAGCGGCCACACCCGTCATAATCCAACCGACCACAGGGCTGTACTGCATGGCAGCCGTCAGAATCTCGTCCTTCGAGAAGAAGCCCGAGAACGGCGGTATGCCTGCGATGGCCAGACACGAGATGAGGAACGTGATGTGCGTGATAGGCATGTACTTGCGCAGGCCGCCCATCATCGACATCTCGTTGCTGTGCACGGCGTGGATGATGCAGCCGGCGCCAAGGAACAGGCAAGCCTTGAACATGGCGTGGGTGAACAGATGGAACATGCCAGCCATGTAGCCCAGCTGGGCGTGGTTGTCGAGGATGGCCTCATGGCCGGGCAGGCTGACACCCAGGCCCACCATCATGAAGGCAATCTGCGAGATGGTGGAGAAGGCCAGCACACGCTTGATGTCGCTCTGGGCACAAGCCACGGCAGCAGCATAGAAAGCGGTGAATACACCCACCCAGACAATGATGCTCATGGTCTCGGGAGCATACTGTATCCACAAGGGGAACATACGGGCAATCTGGAACACACCTGCCACCACCATCGTGGCAGCATGGATGAGGGCCGACACAGGCGTGGGGCCTTCCATGGCGTCGGGCAGCCAGATGTGCAGCGGGAACATGGCGCTCTTACCGGCACCGCCGATGAACATCAGCGTCAAAGCGGTGGGGATGATGAATCCGCCGCAGGCAATGGCACGCATCGGGTCGACAGTCACCAGCTCCTGCATACCGTTCACCACCTGTACGTCGGCGGCAAACGAGAAGCTGAACGAGTCGGTGAAGAAACCGAACATCAGAATGCCGATGAGGAAGAACATATCGGCGAAGCGTGTCACGATGAAGGCCTTCTTAGAGGCGGCAATGGCAGGCTTCAACGGATAGTAGAAGCCGATGAGCAGATAGGAGCTCACACCCACCAACTCCCAGAACATGTACATCTGGAAGATGTTGGTGGCCACCACCAGTCCCAGCATTGACATGGTGAAGAGCGAGAGGAAAGCGTAGTAGCGCTGGAATCCTTTCTCGCCGTGCATGTAGCCGAAAGAATAGATGTGCACCATGAGCGACACCGTCGAGATGACGATGAGCATCATCACCGAGATGGGGTCGAGCAGGATGCCCAGGTCGAAGTGTAGCGTGTCGGTCAGAGGCAGCCACGTGAAGTTAAAGGGGATGATGGCCTGATGGATGTCGTTCACACGGTCGGCAGAGAAATACTGGAAGGCCGTGAGATAGGACAGAATCGTGACCACTCCGAGCGAGCAGGTGCCGATGAGACCGGCCACCTTGTGCTTCATCTTCATGCCTGCCAGTCCCAGAACGAGGAACGAGAGCAGAGGTAACAGAAGGATGAAAATGGTATATCCGTATTGCATAATCTTCTCTTAGTTTTTCAGGTTAGTAATACTGTCTACGCTGTCGCTACGGAAGTGGCGATACACATTAATAATAATAGCGATGGCCACGGCACTCTCAGCAGCAGCGACACCGATGACGAAGAGCGTCATGAACATGCCCTCCATGCCCTGCGGATAGAGCAGGCGGTTGATGGCGGCAAAGTTGATGTCGACGGCGTTCAGCACCAGCTCCACAGAGATGAGCATGGCGATGAGGTTGCGGCGAGTGACGAAGCCAAAGACGCCGATGAAGAACAGCAGTGCGCTCAGCACGAAGTAACATTCAACGGGTATAGTCATGCGTCCTTCTCCTCCTTTCTAGCCACTACGAGGCCACCGATGATACATGCCAGCAGGAACAACGAGATGAACTCGAAGGGCAGCACGTACTGATACTTCTCGCTGCCTACGAGGGCAGTACCTATCTCATTCATGGGCACCTCCACGTCGGCCACGCTCTGGTCGAGGACAAAGCCGGTCTTGAGGATGATGAAGCAGACAACGGCCAGTCCAGCCAGGGCTGCCAGTCCTCCACTGATGAGGCGGCTGCACTTGACGTGCTCCACCAGTCCCTGCAGCGTGCGCTTGCTGACCAGCTGGATGGCGAAGACATAGATCATCGTCACACCACCGGCATAGACGGCTATCTGGGCAGCACCAAGGAAGGTGTAGTCGAGCAGGAAATAGATGCCTGCCACACCGAAGAGCACAAACAACATGAATGTTGCGGCTCGCATGATTCGCGTTGTCGCCACGCACAGCAGGGCTGAGCCGATGATGACAAGAGCGAGTATGATAAACATAATTGTATTACCCATCGTTTACTTTGTTTTAGTGTTAAACGTTCCGGCTGTCCACTCTGCGCCACCGTCGATGAGGCCAGGCAGCGAGCCGCCCTTGTACTCCTCTTTGTCGAGGTGGAGCACCAGCTTGTCGCGGTCGAAGACGGCATTCTCGAAGTCGTTGGTGAACTCGATGGCGTCGAAGTTGCAGGCATTGGTGCAGAGCTGGCAGAACATGCAGTCGCCCAAGTCGTACTGATAGTCGTCCAGCACTTTCTTCTTCTTGCCCGTTTCGGGGTCTTCGGCCATGTGTGCCTTAATCTTGATGGTGCCGTTGGGGCAGGCCTTCTCACACAGTGTGCAGGCCGTGCACTTGTAGGCACCGTTCTCATCGCGCTTGAACACCAGGCGCCCGCGGTGGCGGGACGACACGTGCAGCGTGGTCTTGCGGTTTTCAGGGTACTGCTCCGTCGACTTGTTGGTGAAGAAGTCCTTGAAGTATTCCTTCCAGGTCACCTTCATGCCGGTAGCCAACGTCTTGATGCCGTGCCCTATCTCTCCGAAATATGATTGTTCTTTTTCCATTTCTTTCTTTTTCTTCTAGTTTTTCTAGATTTTCTAGATGATCCAGATATTCTAGAGATACAACTTAAAAGCCACGACCACGGTCATCAGCACGAGGTTGATGAGTGCCAGGGGCATGAGGTACTTCCATTCCAGCTTCAAGATCTGGTCGATACGCAGACGGGGGAACGTCCACTTGATCCACATCAGCAGCCACACCACACCGAGCGTCTTTCCGAAGAACCAGACGATGCCGGGGATGTAGTTCATCACCGTGTCGAAGCCGTCGACACCGATGTTGATGGGAGCCCAGCCCCCGAGGAACACCATGGTGGCGATGCCAGCAATGATAAAGAGGTTGAGGAACTCTGCGAGGTAGAAGAAGCCAAAGCCCATGCCGCTGTACTCCGTATGGTGTCCTGCGGTGAGCTCGCTCTCAGCCTCGGCCATGTCAAACGGGCCGCGGTTGGCCTCAGCGTTGCCTGCGATGAGGAACGTCACAAAGGCGATGATGGCGGGGATGTGTCCCTTGATGATAAGCCAGTTCCACGGGCCGGTCTGATACTCCACAATGCCGCTCACCTGCATCGTTCCTGTCAGGACGACGGCGGCGATGAGGCAGAGGCAAAGCGACATCTCGTAGGAAATAATCTGCACGGCGCCACGCATGGCACTGACCACAGAATACTTGTTGTTAGAGCCCCAGCCGGCAAGGAAGATGCCTACCACGCCAATTGACGAGATGGCAGTGATGAGGAACAGGCCCACGTTGAAGTCGAGGATGCCCATGCCGTTGTTCCAAGGCAGGAAGCAGAACGTGCCCACCGATGCCACAATCACCAGCACGGGTGCAATGGCATAGAGCAGCTTGTCGGCCTTGTCGACGAAGAAAATCTCCTTGATGAGCATCTTCAGCACGTCGGCAAAAATCTGCAACAAGCCCCAGTAGCCTACGCGCATCGGGCCTAAGCGGCACTGGAAGTAGGCGCAGACCTTACGCTCCATGAAAATCATCAAGCAGGCTATCAGTGCGTAGGCTGTCAGCACAATGGTGCCCACGAGCACGCACTCAATGAATATCGCCAACCAGTCAGGGCAACCAATAGTTACCTTCAGCAGTTGGTCGAACCAATTTGTTACTATACTAAAATCAAACATATTTCTATCGGTCTATATCAGGAATAACAACGTCAATAGCGGCACATGTGGCAATGAGGTCGGCAATCTTCTGACCACGCAGCATCGGGTCGAAGGCACCGACAAGCGAGAGACCCATCGGGCGCATCTTCATGCGATAAGGGCTCTTGTCGCCACGGGAGTCAAGATAGATGCCAAACTCACCGGCAACACCCTCTACAGCGTAGTACCACTGTCCCTCGGGCACCTTGATGATGGGCTTCTGCTTCACGTAGAAGTCGCCCTCGGGAATGTTGTCGATGAGCTGCTCGATGATGTTCAGGCTCTGGTACATCTCATTAATATGCACGATGTAGCGTCCCATCGAGTCGCAGGTGTCAGTGGTGCACTGCTCCCATTCCACCTTGTCGTACATGTCGTATGGATGGTTCTTGCGCACGTCGTTCTTCCAGCCCGAGGCACGTCCGGCAGGGCCGGTCACGGCGTAGCTGATGCAATCCTCCAGGCTCATCGGGCCGCAGTTCTCCAGGCGGTTGTGGGTAATGACATTGTCGCCAAACACATCCATATACTCCTGGATGGTGGGACGCAGATACTTCACCAAGTCCTTCACGTTCTTCACAAAGTTGGGGTCGATGTCGTCCTGCAGGCCACCGATGCGGTAGTAGTTCTGAATGAGGCGCCCACCGGTGGTCTCCTCCATGCAGTTGAGCACATGCTCACGGTCACGCATACCGTAGAGGAAAGCGGTGAGGGCACCCAGGTCCTGAGCCACGCACGAGGTGAACAGCAGGTGGGAGTCTAGACGCTGCAGCTCATCCATAATGGTACGGATGTACTTGATGCGGTCGGTCAGCTCTACGCCCATGGCCTCTTCGATGACACCTACCAGAGCATGACGGTGCTGCATGGCTCCCAGATAGTTAAGACGGTCGGTTAAAGCAAGCGTTTGGGGATAGGTCATGCTTTCCCACATCTTCTCGATGCCGCGGTGGATGTATCCAAAGTGAGGATAAATCTTCTTCACCACCTCGCCCTCAAGCACGGTCTGCAGACGGAGCACACCGTGGGTGGCAGGGTGCTGCGGGCCGATGTTGATGACGTAGTCGTCGGTGTTGAACAGCTTGTTTTGCTTTGACTGCAAGACGCCGTCCTTGTCGATGAAATACTCTAAGCCATAGTTCGGCTCGTCGTCATCTTCCAACGAGTAATCGTCATTGAACTTCCAGTCCTTGCGGAAGGGATAGCCCTTGAAGTCGGTGCGGAGGAACAGACGGCGCATGTCAGGATGGCCGAGGAACACGATGCCGTAGAAGTCATAGACCTCACGTTCCAGCAAATCGGCCACGCGCCAGATGTTGGAGACTGTGGGGATGAAGAACATCGTCTGTCCATCGGTGTCGCCCGTTCCGTTGCTCGACATGCCATCACCGCATACCTGCTTCTTGGCCAGCATTTTAACACTGCAGCGCTCGTGCTTTTTTGTATTCTCTAAGATGTAGATACAGCCAAGGCCTTCTTCAGCGCCGAAGTCTTCGCCCACGATGGTAATGAGGTAGTCGAAGCCTTTCTTCTCTTTCAAGTTCTGCATTTCCTTAGCGAACTTGTCAAACTCAAATGATAAGAACTCTAATTTCATGCTTTTTCTGTTTTAGTAGGATTAGTTGGTGTGGTAGGTGTGGTAGGTGTGGCGGATTTCATCTCGTCGATGAACTCCTTGGGAACATCCGTCACCACAATCGTCTCGCGGCGATGGTCGCCCAGCTGGCTGCGGAACGTCAGCTCTTCATTCGATACGCCCAGCTCCTTCTCTTCAGCAGTCTGCTTGTGGTTGGCGCCGCCGAAGAATTTCTCAATCTTCACCTTGCGTTGCAGTTGCATCATGCCGTAGAGAATGGCCTCCGGACGTGGAGGGCAGCCTGGAATGAACACATCGACAGGAACAATCTCCTCGATGCCCTTCACTACGTGATAGCTTGACTTGAAGGGACCGCCGCTGATGGCGCAGCCGCCGACAGCAACGACATACTTCGGCTCAGCCATCTGGTCGTAAAGACGCTTCAGGGCGGGAGCCATCTTGTGGGTGATGGTGCCGGCGCACATGATGAGGTCAGCCTGGCGGGGTGAGTTACGCGTCACCTCGAAGCCGAAGCGTGCAAAGTCATAACGTGAACAGCCGCAGGCCATAAACTCGATGCCGCAGCAGCTCGTAGCGAAAGTGAGTGACCAGAGGGAGTTGGAACGGCCCCAGTTGATGAGGCGGTCTAAGGAACCCGTGATGACGTTCACCCCACCTTCGTGCAGCTCGTCGACAATCTTCTCAAGCGACTCGTTGTCTTTCCATTCGTCGTATGGAATAGACTTGATTTTCGGTTTCTTTACTTCCATTCCAGCGCTCCTTTCCGCCAGGCATAGGCCAGGCCAAATACTAAAACCAACAAGAAGAATCCGATGCTGAGCAAGGCTGCCGCACCGAACTGCTTCACTACTACTGCCCATGGATACAGAAACACCGTTTCCACATCAAACATGAGGAACAAGATGGCGAACAGGTAGTAGCCCACATGAATAGGAATCCAGCTCGAGCCGCGCGTAGGAATACCGCTCTCATACGGCTCGCCTTTCACCTTTGCATACGAGCGCGGACCAATCAGCTTAGCAATAATGTAAGCCGCCGCCACCAGTGTAATTCCCGTCGCAATGACGGTAACTAACAAAGTGAAATTCATAAAATGACTAATGTGTTAACTAAAATTTCGAAATTTGCGTGCAAAGGTACAAAAATAATTGCAAACGATGCGAATAATTCTTAAAAATATTTCTCTGAAAATGCATTTATTTGGAAAAAAACACCTAATTTTGCACGCAATAACTAAATAATTAAAAATATGAGTATGAAAAAATGGGCAATAGCCGCAGCCCTTCTTTGCGGCTCAATGACAACGTCCGCACAGGAATCGGCCGAGCTGTTTACTATTGCAACGCTCAATGTGGACGGTCTGCCACAGAAGGTTCTGGTGGTGAAACTGAATCCTGACGGCCCAGGAGATGCCGGTACGGCGCGTATCGGTAAGTATCTGATGCAGAAGGATTATGACTTGGTCATGATGCAGGAAGACTTTAATTATCACGATGTGCTTTCTGTGTTTCTTGAGGACGACTACAACTTCGACGAGTGGAGCGGCACCATCGGCATTGAAGGCCATCACATCGACTTCCTTCATCTGCAGAACCACCGCTTTCCTTGCGACGGTCTGATGGCCTGCTGGAAGAAAGACCTCGCCGTCTCGCCTGCAGGACGCACGGCATGGAAGCAGTCGTTCGGCAAGTTCAGCCATGCCAACGACGACCTCATCACCAAAGGATTCCGTCGCTATGACGTGACGCTGCGCAACGGCACCCCTCTCATCGTCTACAACATGCACATGGATGCCACACTCGACGAGGACGAGGCTGAAGGCCTGGATGCCAAGGACACGGAGGCCCGTCAGGCTCAGTGGCTGCAGCTGAAGGACGAAGTGTTGGAGCAGCTGGGCACCACGCCCATCATCATCGTGGGCGACCTCAACAGCTTTTATACGCGCGATAACATCAAGCAGCTCTTCATTGATGCCATCAACGAGACTGGCAAGGGCACAGCTGCTGACGTATGGGTGGAGCTGGTGAACAACGGCGTCTATCCCGAATACTCAGAGACATCCGATCCTACTGAGATTCTCAACATCCGCAAAGGCGAGTCGCTCGATAAGGTCATCTACATCAATCCCACCAATGGCCACAGAATCATCCCCGTGGCCTTCAACATCGACCGTGACGGCTACCAGCATGACGGTAAGGCACTGGGCGACCACTATCCCGCAGTGGCCACGTTCAGGGTTGACCAGGCAGACAAAGTCACGGGCATCGATGATGTTAGCCGTGAAACGATGACCAATAACCATTATTACAACCTCAACGGACAGCGTGTCAGCCAGCCTCAGGGCGGCATCTACATTATTGACGGTAAGAAGAAAGTAATTCGCTAAAACAGATACAGCCATGAAAAAGATAACATTATTACTTCTCATTTCTATCTTGTCATTTGCCACTGCTCTGGCTCAGGATGCCTACACCATCTTGTCAGAGGAGAACATCACTGCCAAGGCAAAGATAGGCGGCGTTACGCTGGGTTCACGCGAGGTGAAGCAGATAGTCTATGAATATCCTTCGACCGATGCCGACGGCAAGGCAGTCACCATCAGCGGCGTTATCATGGCGCCTGCAGACGTGGTTGACGGCACTGTGCCCTGCGATGGTGTCATCATGTATAACCATCCCACCATTGGCTCGCCCAATGATGCCGTGTCGGTCTTCGGCGAAGCTTACGACGCACTCCCCATCTTCCTCGCCAGTCCGTTGAAGCCCAACTACATCGTCGTGGCCAGCGACTACATAGGCTATGGCTCGTCCATCGACCACGACGTCAGCTACATTGGCGGCGACACCAACGGACGCAACTGCCTCGACGGTCTCCTCGCTGCCTTCCAGCTCTTCAAGGACAAGGAGATGCCCACAGGCAGGTTCCTCTTCACCCTGGGCTATTCACAGGGAGGAACAGAGAGCATGTATGCTGCCAAGCTCACCGACACTGAGGAGAAATACAAGAACATCCGTTTCGACAAGGTGTTCTCGGGTGGCGGATGCCTTGACATTGAGAAAGCCTACAGAATCTATCTCGAGAATGACCACTGCGAAGACTTGAACGACGTGGTGATGATGATTACCTCCGTCAACGAGAACTATCACCTTGGCATCCCCTACGACGTTATCTTCAAAGAACCCGTGGCCTCCAAGGCGCTCGAATACTTCCATTCCAAGGACAAGAGCGTTATGTCCGAGATAGGTGTCAACTCGTTGGAGAAAGTCAGCGACATCATCACTCCTGAGTTCCTCGACTTCGAGAATGAATACGCCAAGCGCTTCATGGACAAGCTCAAGGACATCAGCATCACCAACGGATGGACGCCCGACGTCACTAAGAAATACTTCCTCACCCACAGCCGCCACGACAACTACGTGCCCATACAGGCCGGACGCGGCTTGCTCAACTGGATGAAGGAAAATGGCTTCACGCCCAGCATCGTGCCTGGCAAGACCTCGCTTCAGACCGACTACATCATCTTCAAGCTCAAGCACCAGCAGGCTGCCATCGTGTGGGCCATCCAGAGCCTCGCTGCCATACAGTTCTGGCCTGTGCTCTACTACGAGGGCGAGCAGAACCGCTACTACAACAACATCGTGAAGGATCTGAACCTGCTGAAGGTCGTCAAGTTCCTCGAGAGCATCGGCATCGACCTGCACAAGATTGTCAGTGGCGAAGGTCTCTCACGCAGCAACCTGCCCGACCGCTACACGCTGTTCGACTTCATCAGTGGCATCGACAAAATCCTGGCAAAGGTCGACCTCACCACCGATGACCTCGAAGAGATGTGTGAGGACTCAGGCATCACGCAGGTTGACATCTTGCAGGCCGTGGCCTACGTCCAGACAGGCGAGGATCCGCTGGCCACCGCTCCTGCCGCCAACCTTGAGGAGAACGTCGAGGCACCCCTCTTCCTCCTCCGCTACTACGAGCAGCAGCTGGCCAACTGGTTCATGCTTGCCGGCTACGATGTCAACTACAGCCTCTGGGGGATGTAGCATGATGTATGGCTATTTAGGCTAAAACGAAAGCACTGCTGCGGTCTGCCGCTGGCCCTTCTGAAAGGTAGGACGAGAGGAAAGTCCGGGCAGCACAGGGCGCTCCACTTCTGAAAGTAGAAGCAGTCGGCAACGGCTGGTCAGGGAAGAAGAAAACAACCGCCTCTCTTTTTGAGGGGTAAGGGTGAGAAGGTGTGTGTAAGAGACCACCAGGCGGCGGGTGATCGCCGTGCTGTTCCCACTGGAGGCTGCAAGTTCATGTATACCATCGACACCAAGGGTTGCCCGCCCGAGTGCTTCTTTCACCGTTGGCTACGTACCATGTACAACGGCCAGTGCAAGAAGCTGCGATGGAGGGTAGAACGCTAGAGGCGCATGGCGACGTGCGCAGTAGATAAATGGCAGACACTGGCTCCGGCCAGCACAGAACCCGGCTTATAGCGGCAATGCTTTCGTTTCTTGCAATAAAAAATCTTCAAAAATCTGGACGTCAGATTTTTGAAGATTTTTATTATGATTATCCGCATGTAGCCGATGGATGCAACCATTCCCCTCCTTTTCCAAAGGAGGGGTAGGGGTGGTTTGTCAACAATGACCCAACCTATTTTAAAAAGGAAGGGTCCTTGCCGTGCAAAATTCAAGCGTCCTACGGCCGAGCGAGAGGTTTGTCAATACTGTCACTGCCGTAAGAAGAAAAAAATAGGTTGGAACATCTCTGACAAACCACCCCTAACCCCTCCTTTGGAAAAGGAGGGGAAGGGCTGCGCCGTCATTTAGGTCCTTAACTCCTTTAACTCCTTTACTCCTTTACTCCTTTACTCCTTATAACTCCTTTACTCCTTATAACTCCTTTACTCCTTTACTCCTTGAACCCCTTTAACTCCTTGAATGCCTTAATCCGCTGCTTCAAACTCATGGAGGAAGCGGACATCGTTTTCTGAGAACATGCGCAGGTCGCTGACTCGGTACTTCAGGTTGGTGATGCGCTCCACACCCATGCCGAAAGCATAGCCGCTGTAAATCGTTGAGTCGATGCCGCACTGCTCCAGCACATTCGGGTCGACCATGCCGCAGCCCAGAATCTCTACCCAGCCGGTGTGCTTGCAGAATCCGCAGCCCTCGCCGCCGCAGATGAAGCACGATATGTCCATCTCGGCCGACGGCTCAGTGAAGGGGAAATAGGAGGGACGCAGGCGTATCTTCGTGTCGGCGCCGAACATCTCGCGGGCAAAGCTGAGCAGCACCTGCTTGAGGTCGGTGAACGAGACGTTCTTGTCGATGTAGAGTCCTTCCACCTGATGGAAGAAGCAGTGTGCGCGTGCCGTGATGGCCTCGTTGCGATAGACACGTCCCGGGCAGATGACGCGGATGGGGGCCGTGAGCTTGCCGTCCTCGGTGTGCATGTGCTCCATGACACGGGCCTGCACCGAGGAGGTGTGAGAGCGCAGGAGGATGTTTTTCGTCACATCGTTGGGATGTTGGCTGACGAAGAAGGTGTCTTGCATGTCGCGTGCCGGATGGTCGGCGGCGAAGTTCATCTTCGTAAACACGTGCAGGTCGTCTTCTACCTCGGGGCCGTCGGCGAGGACGAAGCCCATGCGGCTGAAGATGTCGATAATCTCGTTGGTGACGATGGTCAGCGGGTGGCGTGTGCCCAGTCCGATGGGATAAGGAGTGCGCGTCAGGTCGATGGCCTCTTCGCCCCCCTCCTGTGCCTGGCAGTTGTCGCGCAGCTGGTTGATGCGCTCCTGCGCCATCTGCTTCAGCTGGTTGATTTTCATGCCCACCTCTTTCTTCTGTTCGGCAGCCACGTTACGGAAATCGTTCATCAGGGCGGTTATCTCGCCCTTCTTGCTCAGGTATCTCAAACGCAGCTGTTCCACCTCGTCGGCGTTCTTCGCTGACAGCGTCTCTACTTCTTTCAGTAGCTGGTCAATCTTTTCAATGATCATTGTCGTATAATTGCTGTTTTTATGGATGCTTTTGTCATGTCTGTCTGTTGTCCTATCGCAGTGCCAGGTGATAGTTGTAGTAGTCTTTGTTGCCTGTCACTTCTTTGATGATGCGGAGGAAGGGCGGCAGCTTCAGAGGCTCTCCCTCGGCGATGCCCTTGGTCTCAAGAATGACGAGACCTTCCAAGCGGTCGTGGTAGGAGTCTACTTCAAAATACTGTCCTTGCCAGATGAAGCTCTTGCGCTGCTTGTGTATGGTGTGGCGTTGCGGGTCGGCTATGGGCAGCATAATCTCGTAGAGGTTCTGGTTGATTTGTCGCTCGGTCACCAGCTCCTCGTTCTCTGCCGTTTTCTTCTTCGTCGTGTGCACATACACCACCTTCTTGCCCCATGAACGCTTGCGCAGCCGCTCCTCGCAGTCAGGATAGCCTTTGAGGTAAGTCTGTGTGATCTCGCTGTCGATGCAGTCATCGGGAAAGGCCCCGATGATTTCCACCTCATACTTGCGCTCCTCCTCTATGGGCTGCGGCAGGCTGAGCACATTGCTGATTTCCTTGAGCACACGGTGCATCTTGGCCTCGAAGTCGTCGTGGTTGTTGATGACCCGCAGGTGCGGATGTCCTGTCCAGGCGTGGATGACCTTCTTGTCGAGCATGCGAGCGATGCGCAGCCCCTCGTCGTCGTTGCTTTCGTTGCGCGAGGCGTTGTTGGCCGTGGTGTAGTATTCCTCGGCACCGTCGGCGGCCGACACCAGGTGCAGCACGGCATCGTAGCGGTCGCGCAGCTCAGGCGTCGACGTGCCCACAGAGCGAGTGATCTGTTCCCACATCTCCGGTGTCATGTAGGCCGAGATGTCCAGTGCACCACGGTCGCAGACGATGATGCTGGGCTTCTGACACTCACGCGCCATGCGCAGGAACTTGTCCTCCAGCAGCAGCTGCACCTCGAGCGTGGCTTTCTCGCCTTCGTAGAAGAAGCCTTTGTTCTTCGTCAGGTAGTTCATTCCGGCCTGGGTGAACAGCGTGGGGACTTCCGGGATGGTAAAGACCTTGTATCCCAGACTCGAGAAATGTTCTATGACACGCACCAAAGCGGTGGTTTTTCCGGCGCAAGGGCCGCCGGTGAGCACTATTTTCTTTATGTCGTCCATGTAGAAAAGATTCGTCCTGCAGAAGGATTCACAGTTTCAAAGTGCAAAAGTACAGATATTTTTCCAATTGGCAAAAAAATCTTACAGAGATTTCTTCTTTTTTAGGTGATGTTGCCCCCGGAAGGGGCCCAAACAAGGAATCCGAGTGGTAAGATACAGAAACGAGTAGGTATATAGCAATATTCCAATGATAATGGGGTCAAACCCTATATAATTGCCCTAAAAATGCTGAAAACCAGCAAAAAGTTTTGCAGTCTTCGGGAAAATGCTTACATTTGCAGACGTTATGAGCAAGTACATCCGATTCGACTGGGCGATGAAACGCCTGTTGCGCAACAAGGCCAACCATGTTGTGCTGGAAGGCTTCTTGTCTGTCCTGCTTGAACAGGACATCAAGATTCATAAGTTCTTGGAGAGCGAGGGCAATCAGACCGATGCCAACGACAAGTACAACCGCGTGGACATCATGTGCGAGGACAAGGACGGTCGGAAGATGATTGTTGAGGTGCAGAACGAGCGTGAGTACGGTTATTTCCACCGTATGCTCTATGGCACGTCAAAGGCCATCACGGAGTATATGGAGCTGGGTGACGGCTATGAGAAGGTGCAAAAGGTGTACTCCATCAATATCGTCTATTTTGACCTTGGCCAAGGCACTGACTATGTCTATCGCGGACGCACGGACTTCCACGGTCTGCATGGCGGTGAACTGCTGAAGCTCTCACCTAAGCAGCGCGAGCTGTTCGGCGGTAAGGAAGAGCCTGGCGACTTGATGCCTGAATACTACCTTCTAAAGGTGAACAACTTCAACAAGGTGGCCAAAGAGTCGCTCGACCAATGGATCAGTTTCCTGAAGACTGGCGATATTCCAGAAAGCTTTGATGCTCAGGGGCTTCCTGAGGCCCGTGAGAGGTTGCGTGTCGACAACCTCCCGGAAAAGGAGCGTCGTGAATATCAGCGCGAGCTGGAGCGGCGTATGGTGGAGGATGACGTGATGAACACCTATTTCATTGACGGCAAGGACGAGGGGCTGAGAGAAGGCAAAGAAGAAGGGCTGAAGGAAGGCGAGAAGAATGAGAAAATGAAAATAGCCCGCAACATGAAGGGCAAAAACTATCCCATTGAAGATATCATTGACATGACGGGCCTCTCCGCTGAGGAGATAGCCGAACTGTAACAAACAGCGAGACGCGCTTCCAAACATCAAGGAAGCGCGTCTCGCTGTTATGTGTCAAAAGATGGATACCCGTGTCATATCCTCGGCCTCTCCAGCCCCAGCATCTGCACCTGGAAAATGGAGTGTTTGGCCTCTATGGGCAATGCGGCGAAATGCTGTCCCCTCCTGCCATCAGTGAAGAACTGCAGGTAACCGTAGCCGCCTTCTTCCTGAACGAGTATGCTGTCAGGCAGGAACCCCTTAATCTGATAGGAGTGGTTGTGGTCTTTTTTTACTATAAGGTAGTCACGAGCCACTATGACATAACGGTTACAGAATATCTCGTCGTAATGGAACCGCGGACTCACCTTCCCTGTGTTGTATCTCAGCTTCAGGCACAGCGCGTCACGGCCGAAGTGTTCGCTTGCGTAAGCCACTTCCACGCCTGCCAGCATCCTGAACTTCGGGTCGTCGTCATAGTAGCAGTTGCCCTTTGGGTCCCAGTAGCTATACCAGAACCAGTCGCCCTTTTTGTAGTTGGGCAGTTTGTAGCTGCTGTAGAAATATCCGTTCACCCACTCCACGTCACGGAACAGCCGCAGGTTCAGGTCTGTCCCTTTCCTGTCGATAAGTGATGAGTATTCTATCACCCTTCCGGAGCACATGCCATTATATATTCCCGCAGCGAAATATCCGCTGTCATCCTTCAGCCGTTCTATTCGTTTGAAACGGGCCTTGCAGGTCACCTTCCCGCTGTTCATCACGCCGTAGCGGCCATCCTTCAGGAATATCTCCAGTCCGGCACGTTTCTTCCCCCCTTTCTTGATGCGCACCATTTCCAGATTGGCCAGCTCCTTCTCTTGTCCGTTATCATCCACCACCACATAGCGCTCGCCTGTGGCATCCCCCTTTCCCGAAGCCAGGCCATAGAACGTCTTCTTCCAGTCCCTTTCCTCCGTTGGCAGGCCAAAGGTCTGGTAAAGCCCCACATTGTCAAGAATCAGCACGTGCGGTTTCCCCTCACTGATGCGCATGCCACGTCCCACCTGCTGCAGGTACTTGCTTAGCGACAGTGTGGGCCGTGCCAGCTGTATGAACTCCACTTCCGGAGCATCGAAGCCCTCTGAGAAGCAGTCTATGGAGGTCAGGACGCTTATCTCTCCGCTGAGGTAGCCGTCAACCAGACGTTTCCTCTCCTGCGCTGGGGTCTTGCCGTCTATCATGCAGCAGCTCACGCCCTGTTGGCAGTAATACTCCGTGATGTGCCGTGCATGCTCACGGTTGATGGCATATATGATTCCCTTTTTCCCGTTGGCAAACTGCTTGTATGTCTTGTACAGATGCGCTATCGACTCAGGCACATCCATCACCGTCACCAGCTCTTTCGTCTGGTAGTCGCCATCAGGCCCACGCTTGCGCAACATCCGCACCTTTTTCAGTGCCTCGCTGTCCGGGCTGGCCGACACATACTCAAAGTCCGACAGCCAGCCCTTGTCAATGAACTCCTGTATGCTGTATGACTGTAGCAGCGTTTGGAACAAGTCGGTGAATGGCGCATTGTTCAGTCGGCACGGCGTAGCCGTCAGTCCCAGGAACCTCGCCTCCGGCCACCACTCCCACAGCATCCTGTAGGTCTTTGCCAGCGCATGGTGTGCCTCGTCGATAATAACAAGCGCATACCTCCCCCCTCCCCCAGGGGAGGGGTCGGGGGTGGGGCCGGTGGGGCTGGTGGGGCCGGTAGGGCATCTCCTTGTCAGCGTCTGTATGCTTGCCACCTGAACCCTTTGTGTATAGTCTATCTCCTGACCACTGACAATCAGGCCATGATCTACTCCAAAGCTCGAGACTGTTTGCGAAATCTGCTCTATCAGCTCTCGCCTGTGCGCCACTATGAGCACGCCGCCGTCAGCATACTCACGAACGACAGCCGCCATGACGTGTGTTTTTCCCGTTCCTGTCGGCATCTGCACCATCACAGAACGCTTCCGCCTCCAAGCCTTGTTCAGGTTCCGAAGCATCAGCTGCTGATAGTCTCTTAATTCTGTTCCCTTTTCCATTCCATCAGCTTCACTTTATTCGAGTGGTTCTAGCCTACATTATTCATGGCCATTTAATTGTTTTTTATAAAACACGAATTATCAATAATTTATCACAAATTAACCATTAATTATTGGCAATGATATAGCAGTTGACCTATTCATGCGCAGCCATTCCCCTCCTTTTCCAAAGGAGGGGTAGGGGTGGTTTGTCAACAATGACCTAACCTACGGTGGTACTTCGCCTTCAAGCTTCCTTTATTAGTGTAGCAAAGACGGGCCATGTTTCTACTTGCGAATAGTCCTGTGACTGTTGCCCACATCCATTCACCATATCGTTGAAACCAGGTTCATTCCAATCTCCAAACATCTTGTTGTACCGCGCATTCATCACCACTGCATTCGCGTCCATCTCCTCAGCCACTGAAGCGTGCAGCCCTTCCGCCGCCCTCATCTTGCAATAGAGTCCTCTTGCCAGTTGAAGCATCGTTCCCAGGTCATAAATACGGTCGGAGGTCATACCCTCATACCATTCGGGATGCCACTTGCTGTTCTTGTATAGCACACGGAACAATACCGTCAGGTTCCCGATGGCCCAGTAGAACGCCTTCCTGTTCACATAGGCTATCGTCTGTTTGAGCACGGGAGCAATAGCCTGCATAGTTTCCTTTAGGTCATTCGTCGGAATGCATTGGGAGTATATACTATTCAGATGTGCCGTCAATGGGAGTTTGTCTGCTACTCTAATTCTTTTTGTGGCCAGACGCCAAATCATTTTCTCCACCTCGTCATATCGCTCATGTTTCCTTTTCTGGGCCATTTCGTCCTCACACATTCTTGCCAGCAGCACACATGCATAATCGGCCATTTGCGGGAGTAACGTCCTGCTCTGTTTGAAGAAGCTGATGCACATCTTCCAGTATTTCTGAGCCTTTCTCCTCTCCGCCTCCCCAAACATCTCTGGCCGTATGTAGCGCAGCATCAGTATGCTATGCACCAGCTCCCCGTGTGCAGCGTCAAGGTCGGCTAAGACATCCCTGATAGTTACTATATCAACCGCCTTCGTCCTCATTGAATCTTCATAAACAGACTATCCCGCAATTGATACAGAATTGCAACATCATTCATTATCAATTGCAGCGTAACACAAGAAGCCCTGCATATACGTATATATACAGGGGTGATAGGTTGGAAACTTTAGTCAGTTAATATGATAATCGAAGCTTAGGATGCTATCAGCTTCAGAGTATAATGAGTCCATGAGTAAACTCGCGAACATTCAACGTGTCTTTCGCAGGAAGGTCATCTCCTGTTCCCTATCGTAAAATCTCATATCTCTAGCATGTTTTTCCGAAACCGTCATTTCCGAAACGGCCGTTTCGCGTGTGCAAAGATACGAAGAAGTGAGCAAGTGTCATTCTCGTATATTTGCGTAGCGTCGCAGACATATATACATAAATGGCCACAAATGTCTCATCATATTTATGAAAAATTCGTGTTCATTCATGATTATTCGTGTAGCGTCGCAGACATATAAAACATCCTTTCTTTTGCCTGCGGCGTCGCTTATGTTCAATTGTGTTTACGTCCCCACTGAGGCCAAAAAAGGTATGAACAGAATGTCCATACCCCTTTCAGAACATTTATTATCATTATCCGATGATATTTGCTTTGATGGTCTCAACGATGTACCTCACATCGTCATCGGTGACATACGGGCCGGCGGGCAGACACATCCCCACCTTGAACAGCGCCTCGCTGATACCGTTCACATACGCCACGCTCGTGTCAGAGGTTTGGCAGACAACGCCGTCAGGCATACTCTCCACCCGCAATTCTCCACTCGCAACTCGCGTGTAGCAGGGTTGTTTATGCATCGGCTTCCAAAGAGGACGGGCCTCAATCTGAGCCTGGTCAAGGGCTACGCGCATGGCCTCCACATTGGCATTCGGCTCACAATCGGTATGTGCAGATTCTGCAGCATGAATGACTCCGGCTGCACCGCCCACGGCCCCCGTCACGATGGTCTTGTAGGCATTCTCCTGACCCTTCACCTTCACATCCTCATCAATGGTGATTGTGCACAGCCAGTAGTTCGAATCGTACACAGGTACGCTTCCCTCGTCCATTGGGGAAAGGGTGGGGGAGGGCTGACTGTGTACATGAATGCCCTTCACATCCTTCAGCAGTTCCTCATACATCTTCTGCACATGCTTGTGATGAGCCAGATGGTCGTTTATCACCGTCATCTGTCCACGGCCGATGCCCGCGCAGATGTTCGACATGCGGTAGTTGAAGCCTATCTTCTCATGCTGATAATAAGGATAGCTCTCGCGATACTGCGTGGCATACATCATAATCTCGCGCCACTCATCATCGTTGGCAGTAATCAAGGCGCCACCGCCAGAGGTCGTAATCATCTTGTTGCCATTGAACGACAGCACGCCGTATTTGCCAAATGTGCCCAGCACCTGCCCTTTATACCGTGAGCCGAAGCCCTCGGCAGCATCCTCCACCACAGGAATCCCGTACCTGTTCGCAATCTCCCTGATGCGGTC
>JAEEPZ010000198.1 GCA_016285055.1 Prevotella sp. | reverse complement strand
TCTGGACGATGATTCAGGGGCGCTACCGCTATGCCATGGGCGGCGTGGGCAACGGCGAGATGTTCCGACAGCCCTACTCGCAGATCACCTCCATGTGTACCAACGTCACACATTGGGGGGGACACGAGCAGCAGGAACCCACGATGAACGAGACATGCTGCGCCTACAACTTGGCAAAGCTTACAAAGGACCTGAACTGTTTCAATCCCGATGACGCACGCTACATGGACTACTATGAGCGCGTGCTCTACAACCAGATAGTCGGCTCGGTGAATCCCCGCCACTATCAGACGACCTACCAGTATGCCGTAGGTCTCAATGCCTCGAAGCCCTGGGGAAACGAGACGCCACAGAGTACCTGCTGCGGCGGCACCGGTGTGGAGAACCACGTGAAATACCAAGAGGCGGCCTACTTCGTATCCCCTGCCACCGTTCCCGCTGCGTCAGCAGCGGGTCCGGCCACCCTTTGGGTCGCGCTCTATCTGCCCACCACCGCGCAATGGACGGCCCAAGGCATCACTATCCATCAGCACTGCCAGTGGCCTGCTGAGAAATCCACGATAACATTCACTAAAGATAAATCTATTGAAGCCCCCTCGGGGGCCGTAGGGGGGGCTTCGTTTTTCTCCTTAAAGCTCCGCGTGCCATACTGGGCCAACGAAGGCTTCGACGTCAAACTCAACGGCAAGAGCATCGCCAAGCACTACCAGCCCTGCAGCTACGTGGAGATTCCTGCCCGCAAATGGACGGCAAAAGACGTCATTGAGGTGACGATGCCCTTCACGCGGCACATCGACTTCGGCCCCGACAAAATGGATGGCCACTGGGTAGGAGCCTTCATGCGCGGCCCGCTCGTCATGGCTGCTACCGGCATCAAGAGCTGGGACGAGGCCACCGCCGAGCCTGATAAGGACATCAGCACCTTTATCCCCGACTACACCGGTGACAGCCACCTGACACACTACTTCCGCATCAACGTTCCCGCCTCACCTGCTGTCACTGTGGCCGAGGGCTTTGCCATCGACAAGTCTCAGCTGCGCGAGCTCCTCCTCATTGCCCGGAGTCGCAGCAATGAGCAGCAGGCATGGAACGCTTTAGAGGTGAAGGTGCCGGAGTATGCTCCCTGGGCCACTCACGGCTTCGGCCGCATGATGGAGCAGTACCAACAGGCACAGCCGCTGATGGAGGCTCCCGACGGCCAGTCCACGCAGGAAGAGATAGACAAGGCCGCCTCGGCTCTCAACGCCATCATCAACGCCATGCGACCAGGCAACCTGCCAGAGCTTGAGGACCTCGACGAGCTGCAGCTGCTCTTAGAGCAGGCCAAGCAAATGCCCGAGGGCGACGAGAAGGCCAACCGTGCTATCAGCTATGCCAATATGGTCATCCGTTACGTCAGCGACGGCAGCGGCACGAAGGACATGATAGAAAGAGCCGTCAGGCAATTAAAAGAACTGAAGACTACAAAATAACGAAATAACGTTATAACGACACGAAACAATGAAAAGAATCCTGACTTTAGCCCTGCTCATCACCACTGTCTGTGGCATGGCCACAGCAAAGGAGTATTCGCTGACATCGCCCGACGGAAAACTCGTCGTCACCATCAGCAACGGCGTCACCATCAATGTCAGCCATCAGGGCAACGAGGCAGTAACGGTTCAAGCCGATCTAAACAATGCCTGCAGCAAGGTGTTGAGCGTTAGTACCGCGAAGACGCGCCATGAACACATCGTGAGTCCCTTCTACCGGCAGAAGGAGTTCACCACAGCCTATCGTCAGGCCGATGTTGCGCTCGGCAACGGCTTCGGCATGGAGGTGCGCGCCTATAACGAAGGAGTGGCCTACCGTTTCCTTACCAAACGCAAAGGCGAGACCATCATCCATGATGAATCGGCTGCCTTCAACTTCCCGGAAGAGTCAAAGGCTTGGCTGGCGTACACCACCAATCCTGAAAAACCCTATGCCATGGCCTTTCAGAACACCTACCACGAGACGCACTTGGTCGACGCCCGGCCATTGCCCGCCTTCTTGCCTGCCACAGTGGAGAGCGGCGACGTGAAGGTGACGATTCTTGAAAGCGACCTGCGCAGCTATCCCGGCATGTTCGTCAAGGCCGACGGCAATAGCCTGATGGCCGAGTTTGCCAAATACCCCAAGCGAATGGACTACTACCGCTGGCGAGGCATGAGCTATGTGGCCGAGACGGAAGACTTCATCGCGAAGTCTGAAGGTGCACGCACCTATCCTTGGCGTGTGATGGTCATCACGGAGAACGACACAGAGATGCCTGTCAACAATATGGTATATGCTTTGGCAGAGCCTAATCAGATTGGCGACACATCGTGGATCAAGCCCGGCAAAGTGGCATGGGACTGGTGGAACGACTGGAACCTTAGTGGGGTGGACTTCAAGGCAGGCATCAATACGCCTACCTATCAGTATTATATTGACTTTGCAGCCAGCAACAAGATTCCGTATGTGGTGCTCGACGAAGGGTGGTATGACTCCAGCAAGGGCGACATCATGAATCCCATCAAGGACATCGACCTGCAGCAGCTCATCAATTACGGAAAGGAGAAAGGGGTGGGCATAGTGCTGTGGACAGTGTTCAACGTTCTTGACGAGCATCTGCAGGAAGCCTGCGAGAAATACAAGCAGATGGGGATAAAAGGCTGGAAGATAGACTTCCTGGACCGCAACGACCAGACGGCTGTGGAAATGGCGGAAAGGCTCGCCAAAACTTGTGCGCAATATCAACTGTTCGTCGATTATCACGGCTACTTCACTCCCACAGGCATGAGCCGCACTTATCCGAACATTCTGAACTACGAGGCCGTCTTCGGCATGGAGGAGTGCCGCTGGGCGAAGAAAGACACCGACATGCCGCGCTATGATGTCACCTTCCCCTTCATCCGCATGATGGCCGGACAGGTGGACTTCACGCCTGGTGCCATGCGCAACGGTACGAAGGAGAACTGGGTGGAGTGCTACCAGAAGCCTGTGTCGATGGGCACACGCTGCCATCAGGCCGCCTGCTACGTCGTACACGACTCGCCGTTCACCATGCTCTGCGATGCTCCTACCAACTATGAAAAGGAGCCCGACTACACCTCGTTCATCGCCGCCATCCCCGATGAATGGGACGAGACGCGCGTCCTGCAGGGTGAGATAGGAAAGTACATCGTCACAGCACGTCGCAAGGGCGGCACATGGTATGTGGGCGGACAGACCAACTGGGACGAGCGCACCATCCAGCTGCCGCTGGCCTTCCTGGGTGAAGGCTCCTACGTCACCAGCATGCTCACCGACGGCATCAACGCCAGCCACAATGCCGAGGACTATCTGTTTGACACTCAGTTTCACCATCAAGGAGAAACGCTGACGCTTCACATGGCCTCTGGCGGAGGGTTCGTCATGAAGTTCGGGAAAATAAACGTCGTTGATCACCTATAAAAAAAAACTTACAACATGAAAAAGCTTGTCCTTACTTTATCATTCATCATTGGCTCTTTATCATTTAGCGCAGCGCAACCGGGCTATCCCATCAGCCCTGTGCCCTTCACCGCCGTCAAGGTGACGCCCGGCACGTTCTGGGGACAGCGCCTGGAGGCCTCGCGCAACACTACCGTGCCCCTTGCTTTCTCAAAATGCGAGAGCGAGGGCCGTTACAGGAACTTTGAGAACGCCGCCGCACACCTCGCAGAGCCGTCGAAGGTGTTCAAGGTGAACGGCGTGGGCTACTCGTTTGACGATACCGACCCCTACAAGACCTTGGAAGGTGCCGCCTATATCCTGCAGACCTATCCCGACAAGAAGTTGGAGGCCTACTGCGACTCTGTCATCGACATCATCGGCAAGGCACAGGAGCCTGATGGCTACCTCTACACTGCCCGCACGCAGAACCCTGCCAACCCGCATCACTGGGCTGGCGACCGCCGCTGGGTGAAGGAGGAGGACCTTAGCCACGAGCTCTACAACCTCGGCCACATGGTGGAGGGCGCCGTAGCCTACTGGCAGGCCACGGGCAAGCGCAAATTCCTCGACATTGCCTGCCGCTATGCCGACGTGGCATGCAAGGAGGTGGGGCCTGACGCTGGACAGATGTGCGTCGTGCCCGGCCATCAGATTGCTGAGATGGCGATGGCCCGCCTTTACTTGGCTACGGGCGAGAAACGCTACCTCGACTTCGCTAAATTCCTGCTCGATTATCGTGGAAAGACGGAAATCAAGAATGAATACAGCCAAAGCCATCAGCCCGTAGTCGACCAGAACGAGGCCGTCGGCCACGCCGTCCGTGCCGCCTATATGTATGCCGGCATGGCCGACGTGGCGGCGCTCACAGGCGACCAGAGCTACATTGATGCCATCGACCGCATCTGGGATAACATCGTTAGCAAGAAACTCTACATCACCGGCGGTATCGGAGCCACGGCTTCGGGAGAGGCCTTCGGCAAGAACTACGAG
>JAEEPZ010000074.1 GCA_016285055.1 Prevotella sp. | reverse complement strand
CCGAGAAACCTTTGGTTTCCTGCCGAGAAACCGATGGTTTCTCGGCAGGAAACTTTTAAAACCCATGATGCCTTGAAACTGCAGGATTCTCACATGGGTTGAAATTCATAGAAAAGCTAACTGCAATATCATTGCCAAAAAATATTATTTCTTATTTTTGAATGTAATTCTTTCTAATTGTTTCTCATTTCTTTCCAAACCATTTCCTTCTCTTTTGCCTGCGGCGCACGCTCGGCTCTGCCGCTTGGCTCGTCCAAGAACGTAAATGTGCCTGCTGCCGAAGGGACGCAAGAATAATTCAAGCTAGACAAACATACTCAGAGGACTGAGCCGTTACAAATGCGCACGTTGTAGTTAAATGTGGTTAAAAAAGAGAAGTAAAAATATCTTTTTGCATACAAAATGCATATTTGTAAAATAATAATGCTAATTTTGCAGCGAAAAAAACGACAAGTTGAAATCTAATTACTAACATTATTTACTGAATGAAAAAGTTTTTCACCACACTGGCCTTAGCTGCCTTGGTATGCACGATGACATCGGCACAAAACGTAAAAATCAAGGGCATAGGCCATAACAATCGCTATGACGATGGCGAACAGATGACGACCTCCTACTTAGGATGGAACAGCGAACTGAACAAGGCCATCTTCATCGTTGATAACGGTATTTACAAGATGGACTGGAACGGCACGACGCTTTCCACGCCCGAGAAAGAACCTCCTGTGGTGGCATCGGAGATAAAAGGTAATAATGAGAAAGAGATATGGGCCAACAATTTCAACCTGATGTATGGCAACTCTGGCGCGGCTTATGTCAGCGGCAAGCTGATCACCGTCATGTCACGCGATGAGCAGTCGACCGTGGACGAGCAGTTGTTCACCGTGCGCACATGGGACGCTAAGACCGGCGACCTCCTCTCTACAGAAGTCTTGCCGAAGAGTGCCACGCTGGAGTCGGCCGGCATGAGCTACAACCCCAAGGATGGCAAGGTCTATGGACTCTTCTATCTCACAGGACAGAGCCTGCCCGAGGAAATCACCAGCGACCCCGAATACTTTGAAGACCAGGATGCCGACATGTCCGACGGCGACGCAGGCTATGCCCTCTGCACCATCGACCTCGGCACTATGAAGGTGACGCCTGTCACCCATGGCCTCTACTACCGCAACTTCATCACCTTCGCCATCAACAGCGAGGGACGAGCCTTCGCTCTGACCAGCGGCGCAGCCAACGGATATATCGGCGACGACGGCAAGATGTACAGCATCAACAATGAGCCGACAGGCGCACAGCTGTGGGAGTTTGACCTGGCAACAGGGCTGCTGAAGGGAACTGCCGTGCAGAAGAAAGACGAGAACGGCGAGGCGTACACCAGCTATGAGCCTCTCGTGCCGGCCACGGGCTACTGCTCGCAGTATCGCCGTCAGGCTGCCTGCTTCGCTGCCAGCAACCCCGACAAGATGTACTGGGTGGGCTACTACAACAGCGGCAAAGGCATTAACGACTGGGGCTCTTGGGGCAACCTGAGCGACAAGGAGTGGCGCACCAATGGTAAGTACGACACCGCCCTCTATGAGGTGGACGTCAACACCGGCGAGACCAAACG
Source organism: Prevotella sp. (assembly GCA_016285055.1). Classification (GTDB taxonomy): domain Bacteria; phylum Bacteroidota; class Bacteroidia; order Bacteroidales; family Bacteroidaceae; genus Prevotella. The sequence goes on along the minus strand of JAEEPZ010000074.1, from coordinate 20,489 downwards.
CGTGTCGAAGATAGCCAACCGCTGGATTTTCTCAGCTCTCTGGATTGACGGCGACGACCCCAGCGACAATGCCAGTGAGGATCCTTTCCAGCATGAGATAGAAGAGCCGACTGACGGCGTCTACATCGCCCTGCAGCACGCCGACAACGGCAGCATCTGGCAACAGGCAGAGATAGGCAAGCAGTACACTTACTTCCTGCAGCCCGCAGAGGGATGGAAGTTGCACAGCGCCACCTTCAACGGCAATGAGCTGACCGCAGAGAACAACTTCGTCATCACGCCTGCTGTCAGCGCTGCCCGCAACCAGCTCATCGTGACCTACGAGAAGATGACGGAAACGGAGATACAAGCTGCTATCGGCACTAAGCAGCCCAAGGTGCTCGGCACGATGAACGGCATCCGCATCATCAACGCCACAGCCGGCGATGTCGTCACCGTCTATGCTGCCGATGGCCGTCAGCTGCGCAAACAGCGTCTCAGTGCCGCCCAGACCGACATCACCCTCGACGGCGGTGCCCTCTACATCGTCAAGGTGGGCACGAAAGTGGTGAAGGTGCGGTTGTAAAGCTCTTTGCTTATGATGTGTTTTCACTTACCTATACACCTGACGCTCTCATGCACTATTGGCTTGGGAGCGTCTTGTGCCGTTTTCTCATTCCAATGCTTATGATTTAAACATTACTAATATTTAAAAGCAAACAACAACAATGAAAAAACTATCATTATTATTCGCGTTCCTCCTGACGCTGTTCGGCGGGACGCAAGCGTGGGCGGATGAACTGACCGTCTATGACGAAACAGATACCACCAATAAATACGTACCATTTTATGGGTACTATGGCGACGAGGTTCAAAAGAATCAAATGATCTTTCCAGCCGATGTCCTAGAAGGCCTAAAAGGAAAGAATATTGTATCTATGACTTTCTACTGCAACTCTTTTGGTTACAGCGGCAAAGGAGATATGACAAATTGGATAGTGTCTTTAGGAGAAACTGAGGCTAACACGCTCAATAATCTTGATACAGAGACCAACCTTAGTCAAGTCTTTTCAGGAACTATCACTCCAAATACAACTGATAAAATTGTTACTATAACATTTGACTTACCATATAGTTATTTGGGAAGTAATTTATTGGTAGAATTTAACCATCCTACCGCCTCCGGTTATTATGACATTACTTTTAAAGGTAAAGAAGTTTCTTCTGCGGCATACGCATATAATGCGTCTCGAAATTTTCTTCCTAGAACCACTTTTGGTTATGAAGATATTATTGAGGGTCCTGGTTTAGCCGTTTTTGATGGCAACTCGAAGTTGGCAACAGGCCATTCATATAACTTTGGGCTTGCAACAGCTGGAACAGAGAAAGCTTTTACGCTGAAGAATACAGGAACAGAAAGTGTGACAGTTAATATCGCTGCAACTGGCGGCTATGGTGTAAGCCCAACAACAGCAACTATTGCTGCTGGCGCTGAGGCAACGCTGAAAGTTACTATGCCCACATCAACAGCACAGGGGGCCGTGACAATTACTCCAACTGCAAGTAGTGTTGATGCTTTCACCATCAACGTGAGCGGTACTGTTCGCGATGCCGACAAAGTTTACGAGAGTGGTTTCACAGCCCTTCCCCAAGACTGGACAACGACAGGTTCGTGGTACTATTCCGAAGCAAATGGCGCATATACTACATCTTATTATCTCTCAAACAATTCTCGTTTGATAACTCCTAAGTTGACGATTGCTGAGGGTGAGAAATTCTTTGTGGAGGCTAAAGGCTATAGCACAAGCAACTCATCATATCAGCATCTGCAGATGCAGTATTCAGCAGATGGAACTACGTGGACAAACTTTGATGACGAGCCTACACTCGACCCATCAGACTGGAACGTTTTCGAATTTACTGGCGTTCCTGCAGGTAATTACTATATTGCAATCAATGCTTCCCAGGCCGACATCCGTATGTTCTATGGCGGTGAACTTCCTTTAGAGCCTAAGATGGTGGTCACGCAGCCCGCTTCGCTCGATTTTGGCGCTATTAGTGAGAATACAACAAAGACCTTTACAATTGCCAATACGGGCCGCGCTACGCTGGAAGGCATCAACGTGACTTCCTCAAATAGTGCTGTATTCTCAATCTCTGGCGCTCCCACCTCGCTTGAAGCTGGTGCAAGCCAGGAAGTGACTATCACGATGGGCACTGCACAGACTGGAGGCCTTTCATCAGAGATTACCGTCAGTGCCACTGGCATGGAGGATGTGACGTTCACCGTGATTGGTGCTGTGGTGCCTGAAGGACTTATGGTTGTTGACTTCAACGACAACCAACTGCCCGCAGGATGGGGCAACAACGCATCAAGCAAATGGAGCTTTGCCGATGGTAAGGCCTATTGCACTTATTCAGCCGAACTGACCACACCAAAACTGCAATTTGCAGAAGGCGACCTGCTTGTCATCAGTGCTACCAGCTATGATGATTATGACAACAACTATCTTGAGATTTATGGTTCTGCCGACGGTACCAACTGGGACGTGTTTGAGGCAAAAAAATATATATCGAGAAGCCAAATACCTTATGGCTCATACGCAAATCTGATTGTAACTGGTATACCCACTACTACCAAATACCTGAAGTTTAAGGGATACTATGTACGTATTGATGAGATTGCTGGCCTCACCTATGCTCCCAATCTGGCTGTGACCCTGAATGAGGAGACCGTCGCTTCCCCCACCAGCTACGACTTCGGTGAGAAACTGAATGAAAATGCTACCGTTACCTACAACTTTGCCAATGTTGGCGCAGGCACCATCAACATTACGAATGTGGTCATCACTGGCGATGGAGCTGCTGCCTACAGCACCAACTGGACTGCGAGCGTTGCCGTTCCCTTCGACCTTGTGATTACGCGCACTTACGACGGCACACGTACTGGTGTGCAGGAGGCTGTTGTCACCGTGACCACAAGCGATGGCGACTTCGTTATCAACGTCAGCGGCAGCGACCAGGGCCTCAACGCTCCTGAGCTGAGCATCGACGCCACGCCCATCGACTTCGGCAGACTTACAGCCAACGACACGAAGACCGTTACCGTGACCAATGCCGGCACTGGCCAGCTGACCGTGAACATCGCAAGCGACAATGAGCAGTTCACCGTTTCTCCCGCCCAGCTGACCGACATCGCTGCCGGTGAGAGCAAGACATTCGACGTGACCTTCAACTACAGCGGCATTAGTAGCTATGGCGCCCAGACCGCCAACATCACTGTCACTCCGACCTACGACGAGGCTGCTAACGTGATTATCTCCGCTATGGCTTACGCCAAGAATCCCAACGTATGGAGCGAGGAGTTCGCTGATGCAGACATTGAGGCCCGAGGCTGGACAAAGGATAACTGGAGCATCACCGATGGTAAAGCAGTAGGTAATTCTGGATCTGGTTACCTGTACACTCCTTACCTCGAAGTGACTGATGCAAACGAAGAGCTTACTGTCGATTATGAGATTACCAGTAGCTTTGGTGCTGCCATTACTTATCAAGTGTCAACCGACAGAGGCGCATCTTGGTCAGCAGTCAAATATTATCCTACAGATTATGCGAAGACCTACCAAGCACTTCCTAATGGCGACAAGGGTACCTTCACTATCACTGTTGATGCAGTTGGCGTTTATCAGTTCCGTTTCCAGGCTATGGGCTACAATCTCGACAACTTTGAAGGCTTCAAGCGCTTCGTTCCTGCGCACGATGCGGAGATTACTGCTGTGGACATTCCTACCAACGGCTATGAGAACAGGGAGTACACCACTACCGTGACTGTGAAGGAGAAGCTGGGCAAGGAAGAGACTGCCACTGCAACGCTGTATTTCGGTGATAACATGATGGCTACTGCAGAAATGACTCTGACTGCCAACGCTGAGACAACAGCTGAGTTGTCGTTCACTCCCACTGAGGCCATGAGCACACAAACTGCCAAGATTGTTGTAACCTATGAAGGCGGTAAGCTTACAAGCACAACGAAGAGTGTAACTATCAACGCTGTGGTTGTTTATGCAGAGACTGCAGAGAACACTATCAATTCTGGCACTAACCACATTGTCCTGAACCGCACTTTCATCAACGGCTGGAACACCATCTGTCTGCCGTTCGCTGTGAGCGATCCCGTAGCTGTTTTTGGCGAAGGTATTAAGGTATATGAATTCAATAGCTATTCTACTTCAGACGGTCTGGGATTCAAGGCTATCAAACTGACTAATGGTATGGAAGCCAAGACACCTTACCTCCTTTACATCCCCGAAACCATCGATGTGAACGACCTCAAAGATATCTTCTTCCCCAGCGCATGGGTATCCACGGGCACTCCTAACGTCACCAAGAATAACGTCAATTTCACAGGTACTTATACTCCCATCACCGCAGGTAATCTGCCTGCTGGCAGCTACGTGCTGACTCCTGAGGCCAAGATTGCGAAGGCTGGCTCTGGTGCTTCGCTGAAGGCCTTCCGTGCTTACTTCACTACCACAGGTGAGGCTCGTATGACCATCAACTTCGATGACAACACGACAGCCATCGGCGCCATCACTACTGACGGCGAGCTGGAGGTAGGCACGCTCTACAACCTGAAGGGTCAGAAGGTGAAGGGCAACCAGAAGGGACTCTACATCATCAACGGCAAGAAGGTTGTTGTTAAGTAAGCAGCAAACAGGGCCTGCTCGAGCCTGTCCAAACATGAACAGGCTCGAGCAAAGCCCAAAGCCGTGAGAAATGATATTATTAAGAATAATGATTCAAATGATGGAAACTCGTTTCCAAGTAAAATAAAAGATTATGAAAAAGAGATATATTTCGCCAAAGACCAGCATCATACTCATTGAGGCACAGCTTATGTCAGCAGGATCGACCTTGTCCTCTAATCCCAGCGACTATGAAAATGTGCAATTCACTGAACAGGAATACAATGGTGAAGGAGCTTCTCGCCGTCGCCGCAACGTGTGGGGCGATGAAGAAGAGGAGAACTACTAAGCCAACGGCACCACCCCTTCCCTCCTCTGGGGGAGGAGGAGCGGCGGCGGCCAATTGACTATAACCGGACAGCAGGAGAGGGGACGCACCAAAGCGGTGTGTTCCCTCTCGCTGTTCTGTGAGTTATTTTGATGGTGATGCAAATTTAATACATCTTTCTTTCGGTCTTTCTGTTTTTTTTCATATCTTTGCAGGCGATAAGAGAATTGAACACGATGAAACAAGCCATGATTTTTGCCGCAGGCTTGGGCACGCGCCTGAAGCCTTTAACTGACCATAGACCCAAAGCGCTGGTGGAGGTGAAAGGCCGGGCGCTGCTCGACATTGTCATCGGCAAGCTGCGTGACGCGGGCTACGACCGCTTCGTGGTGAACGTGCATCACTTTGCCGAACAGATAGAGGCGCATGTGGCCGCTGCCGACTATGCTCCGCTGGTGCGTATCAGCGACGAGCGACAGCAGCTGCTCGAGACGGGCGGAGGACTGAAGAAGGCTGCACCGCTCTTCTCCGACGACCAGCCTATCCTCATTCACAATGTAGATATATTAAGCAATGTGGACTTCGGCTGGTTCTCGCGCCAGCATCTGCCCGACGAGGATGCCGTGCTCCTGGTGAGCCGCCGTGAGACGAAGCGCTACCTGCTCTTCGACAGCGCCATGCGCCTCATGGGCTGGACCAACATTGACACGGGCGAGGTGAAGAGCCCTTTCCCTTGGCTCCGCGAAGCCGACTTGACTATCGACCGCACCCCACAGACCATTGGTCCTTCTGCCGATGCGCAACCCATGCTGCTTGTTCACAGCCCGAAGCTGAATGTTCAGCTTTACGCCTTTGCCTTCAGCGGCATCCACAGCTTCTCGCCCCGTCTCTTCCCGTTGATGGACCGTTTCCCCGAGCGTTTCCCCATCATGGACTTCTATCTCAGCATCTGCCATCGCCGCCGCATCGTAGGTTGTGTGAAAGAAGGGCTCCGTCATCTCGACGTGGGCAAGCTCGACACCCTATCTGAGGCTGAGGAATGGCTTAAAACGACAGAATGATGACAAACGATTTCCTTAGCCAGTTTCATAAAAACGCCTTCCATGCCACAGACGTGCAGAAGGGTAGGGGCAGCAGCGGTAAGGTGCTGTTCCGCCTGTCTTTTACGGATGTGGCAAACCGTCTGTCCACTCCCGCCGCTACGGTGGCAGTGGTCAACGGGAAAGGCGACATAGTGCAGGCCGACTATAAGCAGTATCAGGGCGAGACGTTCAATGTGCTGCGCATCATTGACAACATCCAGAAGGAACAGGCCATGCGCATCAGCTGGGACACGGCTGAAGACCAGAGCATCCGCCTGCACGACTATCCCTACCTGCTGTTTGCTTTGCTGCGCTGCGACAATCTGGTCGACGACTCGCTGAAGCCGTTGAAGGTCAGTCAGGAGCCGGCCACCATTGTGCTGAAAATCACGAAAAACGAGTCTGGCCAACAATACATCCCCTCTCTGCTGGCCCGTGCTGAAGGCCAGCAGCCACAGGCCTTCGAGCTGCTGAGCGATGTCTTCGCACTCATCGGCGACACCATCTGCCCCATCGCCTCGCTTGGCGAGAACTATCTGCGCATCGGCTTTTTCAACGAGATGTTCCCCTGTACGCTGGTAGAGCAGTATCTTTCTGTGTTCTACAGCTACATCAACAATGTCGATCTTGATTTCGAGGACTACACGCTGGTGCGCTCTGAGCAGACCGTGAGCACCGTTCCCACCATCATCATCGAGAAGGTGGATGCCGACATGGCTCTCTACCTTCGCCTCATCTACACCCTTCCCGGCACCGACTCCGACTTTGCGCAGCGTTTCGACCTCACCTGCCTGGCTACGCTGACTATGGAGCGGCAGGTGCTGTTGCGGCGCATCGTGCACAGCGACGTGGCAGGCGACGAGGAGGAGCTGCGGAAAACCATCGTAGGCTGTGCACCCACGAAGACGATGGCGAAAGATGTGTGGAACAGCGACGGCGAGTTCATCATCCCCCAGGACGTGGCCGGTCCCTTCCTGCTGCAGGCCCTGCCCAAGCTGGTGTTGCACTACCAGCTGTTGGGAGCCGAGCGCTTGAAGGAATACAAGGTGAAGCCCATCGTGCCGAAGATGAACCTGAAGCTGTCGTCGGGCATCAACTTCCTCGAGGGTACCGCTTCCATCGATATTGACGGCGCGGAGATGTCGCTGCGCTCGTTCCTCCAGCAGTACAACAAGCAGAAATACGTCACCCTGAGTGATGGCCAGCGCGGCCTTGTGGACGAACACTACGTCAAGCGGCTGGAGCGCATCTTCCGCAAGGTGGAGAAAGGCGACAAGGTGAAGGTGTCGTTCTTCGACCTGCCTGAAATAGAGGACCTGCTGAACGAGAAACTTGAAGGGCAGACCTTCAAGCACTATCGGGAGTTTTATGAGGGCTTCAACCAGTTGGCCTCGAAGCGCCTGACGACTACGGGCGTCAACGCCAAGCTGCGCAACTATCAGAAAGAGGGTGTGAAGTGGATTCAGTATCTCTACGACAACAACTTCGGCGGCTGCCTGGCCGACGACATGGGTTTGGGCAAGACGCTGCAGGCCATCACCATGCTGACGAAAGTGTATAGAAAAGCCCCCCTTTCGTCCCCCGAGGGGGACACTCTTGCTGGCAAGCCCGCCCTCAAGTCAAATGAAGCCCCCTCGGGGGCAGTAGGGGGGGCTTCAGGGTCTTTGGGGGCCTCCCTCATCGTCATGCCCCGCTCGTTGCTCTTCAACTGGCAGGACGAGCTGAAGAAATTTGCGCCACAGCTGACTTACTACACCTACTACGGGGCGCAGCGCAACCTGGAGGAGGCCATGAAGCAGCAACTCATCCTGACGACCTATGCCTTGGTGCGCAACGACATCGAGCAGTTCCGCCAGCAGCACTTCCATTACATCATCCTCGATGAGAGCCAGAACATCAAGAACCTGCAGTCGCAGACCACGCAGGCCATCTTCCTGCTCAACGGTGCCCACCGCCTGGCGCTCAGCGGCACGCCCATTGAGAACAACCTCACCGAGCTCTATTCCCTCTACCGTTTCCTCAATCCGGCCATGCTGGGCACGGCTGAAGAGTTCAACCGCCAGTATGCCACACCTATCCAGCACCAAGCCGACAAGGAGGCTACCGAGTCGCTGCGCCGCAAGATATTCCCCTTCATGCTACGCCGCCTGAAGAAAGACGTGCTGAAGGAACTGCCCGACCGCACGGAGCAGACGCTCTACGTGGAGATGGAGCCCAGTCATGCACAGTTCTACGAGGAGCGCCGCAGCTACTATGAGCAGGCCATCCAGAGCAGCATCAAGGCGCAAGGGCTGGAGAAGTCGCAGATGATGATGTTTCAAGCCCTCTCCGAGCTGCGCCGCATCGCCTCCGTGCCTGAAAGTCTCAGCGACGGCGCCATTGCCTCGCCGAAGATTCCTTTGCTCTGCGAACAGGTGGAGGAGGCTGTGGCAGGCGGGCACAAGGTGGTCATTTTCTTCAATTTCATCGCCGGCATCGAGCTGGTGGGCGAGCGCTTGACCGAGCTGGGCATCGACTACACCACGATGACCGGCTCCACCCGCGACCGCCGCGCCGTCATCGAGCGTTTCCAGAACGACAGCGGATGCCGAGCCCTGCTGATGACGCTGAAGACGGGCGGCGTAGGCCTCAACCTTACTGTGGCCGACACGGTCTACATCTTTGAACCGTGGTGGAACAAGGCTGCCGAGGAACAGGCCATCAACCGCCTCCACCGCATAGGCCAGAAGGCCAAGGTGCTCAGTTTTGCGCTTATCACACGCGACACCATAGAGGAGAAAATCCGGCTGCTGCAACAGCAGAAGCAAGACCTGGCCGACAGCCTCATCACAGGCGATGCCGCCATCACCAAGCGCCTCACCGAGGAGGACATCAAGTACATCTTTGGTCAATGACGCTTTCACAGCAGAGTCTACTTTCTACATTCCAATAAAACTCTTTTCACGAATTTATGCCATATCAAGATATATTCGGTTATACCCCTCGACCTACGCTGGTGCTGGAAGAACCTCCACGCGAGCTGTGGGACGCGATGATAGCCAAGCTGGAGAGCACCCACAACAAGACACAGCTGCTGCGCATGGCCGAGGCTTTCACTCCCTGGTTCTCGCCCTACGGTGAAATCCTGCGTGCCAGGCCCGGTGAGACAGCGCAGAAAGCCTGGGAAGCCGTTGATATGATGAAATCGTCGACGATGAAGACCGACATCGCTCGCGGCGTGGCGCTGATCTTTGCCAGCCATCAGAACATGCAGTCCTACGTCGACTCGCTCTCCGACGGCCTGCGCCTGCTGTGGCGCAAGGTGCTGACGAAGAACTACGTTTCGCATGCATCGGCAAAGAAATACCTGAACGTCAGCGGCAGTCTCTTCGATGAAAACCGACGGTCCTATTATTATGCCAGTACCGGCACCACGTGGAACAAGCGTGAGCTGGCATTCTTTCAGACTGTCTCGCATCTCTCGGAAAAGCTAAGCAAGTATTCTTACTACCACGAAACGGAGTTCTTTATCACCATCTCCGCCACCCTCAGAGGCATTTTCTTCCCTTACTTCTTCCCTGAACTCGATGAAAAGGTCAATACGCTGGCCGAACTGCCGGCAGACACACAATGGCGCACGGTGGAAATGGAGAAGGACAGCATCTCCAACTTCAAGTTGCTGAGCAGTCTGATACGTCAAGGCGAGCTGCCCCTGAAGAAAAAGGGAATTGGCGTTGCTGACATGAAGCGCGCTATCAAGAAAGTGGCGCTCGAAGAAATCTTTCCCAAAGACAACAACGAATACCGGCAGAACATCAGAGCCTACAACTACATGCAGGTGCTGGCCCTTAACGAGCATCATAAAAGCAACTCAAAGAAAAAGATTCCCAGCTACGAGGACACGCTGAAAGACATCTTCAGCAGCTTCGAGAAGATGGATTCCTACCTGCCCGCATGGTTCTATCCGCACATCAAGGGCTTGCGGCAGACCATGACACAATGGAGCCGTCTTACCCGCCTCTGCCTGCTCATGTTGAAGTATCTCAAGGATGAACCCCAACAATGGGTGGGCATCATCGACATCATGTTGAGCATCACCGAGCTGGAGAGCGACGGCAGCAGCTCGCACCTCTCTACCATAGTGTTCCACCCCGCCGATGAGCGTTCCGTCAATGAGCTCACCAACGAGTATGCCAAGCACTTCATCACCGTTGAACGCTATGTGCGCGACTTCGGGTATACTGGCTTGCAGGCTTTCTCCTTGATGCTTTGCTCGTTGGGCATGGCCGAGGTAGCTCTCAACGAAAGTGTCTGCCGTCACCTTTCGCCCTTCGACCAAGTGGACTATCTGCGCCTCACCCCCTTGGGACGCTACGCGCTGGGGCTTGACATCCACTATGAGGCACCTCAGATGGAGCACATCGCCTACTTCGAGCTTGACCCCGATCGCCTCATCATACGCTCGCTGGTGGAGCCCAATCCTTATGCACAGCTGCTCATGGACACCAGCGTGCGTATCTCGGCCAACCGATTCGAGACATCGCCCATGTCGTTCCTCGCCAACTGCTACAGCCGCGAAGACGTGGAGGGAAAAATCAGTATCTTCAAGCAGTTCATTGCCGACAAGCTGCCGCTACTGTGGAAAGATTTCTTCCAGCAGCTGTTGCAGCATTGCCACCCCTTGCAGGAAGACAAAATCAGCTACAAGCGTTACACCCTCAGCCCCGATAACCGAGAGTTCATTCAGCTCATCACCACCGACCCTGTGTTGCGCCAGCTCGTGATACGTGCCGAGGGCTACCGCCTGATGGTGAAGACCGAGGACGTGCGCAAATTTGAGACTCAGCTGAAGAAGCATGGCTATCTGCTCTGAGGAGGAAAACATGAAACAAACAGTCTTAGCATCATATTAACGTACAATCAAAATACCCCTATGAAATACGGATTTATCAAGGTGGCCGCCGCGATACCAGGTGTACGAGTGGCCGACGTGGAATACAACGTGCAGCAGATGGAGAGCCTCATTGCCCAGGCTGAAGGCAGAGGTGTCGAAGTCATCGTCTTTCCCGAGCTGTCGCTCACAGGCTACAGCTGTCAGGATCTCTTCCGCCAGCAGCTGCTGTTAGACAAGGCCGAGGAAGGCCTGCTCGTGTTGCTCGACTTCACCCGCAAGCTTGACATCATCGCCATTGTGGGCCTGCCGGTACGCATCGGTTCCAAGCTCTACAACTGTGCCGCTGTGGTGCAGCACGGCGTCATCCTGGGACTGGTGGCCAAGACCTTCCTGCCCAACTATAACGAGTTCTACGAGAAACGCTGGTTTGCCAGCAGCACCGACCTGCAGCAACAGCAGATATACTTGGCAGGAAGCCCCGTGGCCGTGACCAACGAGCCGCAGCTGTTCCGCACCTGCGACGGTGTCAGCTTCGGCATAGAGATATGCGAGGACGTGTGGGCTCCGCTGCCGCCCAGCAATCAGCTGGCTTTGGCCGGTGCCGACATCATCTTCAACCTCTCGGCCTCCAACGAGCTCATTGGCAAGCACGACTACCTGATGTCGCTCCTCGCACAGCAGAGTGCCCGCATGATCTGCGGCTATGTCTACTCCAGCTGCGGCTATGGCGAGTCGACGCAGGACGTGGTCTATGGCGGCAATGCCCTCATCTTCGAGAACGGACGGCTGCTGGCACAGGCAGGGCGATTCTCGCTGGAGCCGCAGCTGCGCATTCAGCAGATAGACGTCGACCGACTGCGCTCTGAGCGACAGAACAACACCACCTTCCGCATGTGGTCATCCTCTGTGGCGAAAGTCATCGATGCCAAGCCTACCACGCCGCGCGACTTCGAGTTGTTGCGGCAGGTAAATCCCCATCCCTTCATTCCCACAGACGAGAAGATGGCGCACACCTGCGAAGAGATTCTCAACATCCAGACCCTTGCCCTGTGCAAGCGCCTGCAGCACACCCATTGCGACAAGGCCGTCATCGGCATCAGCGGTGGTCTCGACTCCACCTTGGCGCTCCTCGTCGTGGTGCGTGCCTTCGACCGCCTCGGCCTCTCGCGTTCCGGCATCATCGGCATCACCATGCCTGGCTTCGGCACTACCGACCGCACCCACCAGAATGCTGTCAGCCTGATGGACTCGCTCGGCATCACGCAGCGCGAAATCAGCATAGCCAAGGCGGTGACGCAGCACTTCGAGGACATTGGCCACAACATGCAGCTGCACGATGTGACCTACGAGAATGCGCAGGCACGCGAGCGCACCCAGATACTGATGGATGTGGCCAACAAGGTGGGGGCGATGGTCATCGGCACGGGCGACCTGTCGGAGCTGGCACTCGGATGGTGCACCTACAACGGCGACCACATGTCGATGTATGGCGTCAATGGCGGAGTGCCCAAGACGCTGGTGCAGTACCTCATACGCTATGTGGCCCAGCTGCCGTCATTCATGGCTCAGCGCGACACGCTGCTCGATGTGGTCGATACGCCCATCTCGCCAGAGCTGACACCGGCCGATGCCGACGGCAACATACAGCAGAAAACAGAAGACCTGGTGGGACCATACGAGTTGCACGACTTCTTCCTCTACTTTATGGTGCGTCTCGGTTTCCGTCCGGCAAAGATATTCATGCTGGCCCAGCATGCCTTCAAGGAGCGTTACGACGATGCAGTCATCAAGCGTTGGCTGCAAACGTTCTGCCGTCGGTTCTTCAATCAGCAGTTCAAGCGTTCCTGCCTGCCCGATGGTCCCAAGGTGGGCAGCGTCAGCCTCTCGCCACGCGGCGACTGGCGCATGCCCAGCGATGCCATCAGTGCCCTCTGGCTGAAGGAGTGCGAAGAGATTTGAGGGGTGTGCACGCATTGTGCACGTCAGGAAAAGCCCACCCCGCCCCCGGGTCGGGTGGTGCACGTATTCGTGCACACCAGGAAAAGAATGAGCCTCTTGCCTCCCCTCGGGTAACAAGCGGCTTTTTCAGGGAATAGTCGGTAGCAAGCGGCTTTTTCAGGGAATAGTCGGTAGCAAGCGGCTTTTTCAGGGATTAGTCATTTGTCTTTAACTCCTTTAACTCCTTTAACTCCTTTAACTCCTTTAACTCCTTTAACTCCAAAAATCGACTCCTTTAACTCCTAAAAAAAATGCTTTATCACGTTAACGAACTCCCCAGGGGAAGGGTAGGGGAGCTGAGGAGCGTATTCCTGCTCTTCATCCTTCTGTTCGGCGCACCCTCCACCCTCCACCCTCAACCGTCCAATTCCTACACCCGCTACATTGAGCAATACAAGGACATTGCCATCGAGCAGATGCAGAAGTGGAAGGTGCCGGCCTCCATCACCTTGGCGCAAGGCCTGCTGGAGTCGGCTGCCGGGCAAAGCACGCTGGCCACCAGCGGCAACAACCATTTCGGCATCAAGTGTCACGGATGGAGCGGCGCCACCATCTATCGCGACGACGACAGGCACAACGAGTGCTTCCGTGCCTATCCCTCAGCCTACGACTCCTATGAAGACCACTCACGCTTTCTCGCCACAGGCCAGCGCTACAAGAGCCTCTTCTCCTTGCGCATCACCGATTATAAAGGGTGGGCCAACGGGCTGAAAGCGGCAGGCTATGCCACCAATCCGCGCTATGCCCAGAGCCTGATTGACATCATTGAGCGCTACGAACTCAACAAATACGACAAGGCCCGCTCCTACGACAAGTTCATGGTCGACCGCGCCCGCGATGCCTCACCCAACGGACAGCCCCTGCATCCCATCTACATCTACAACAAGAACTACTTCCTCTACGCCCGTCGCGGCGACACCTTCCGCTCCATAGCCGACGAGGTGGGCATCTCCTATCGCAAGCTGGCCCGCTACAACGAGCGTGACAAGCGCGATGTGCTGGCGGAGGGTGAGATAGTGTGGCTGAAGAAGAAGCAGAGCCGTGCACCCAAAGAGCTGCGTGGCTACTTACACACGGTGGCGGCAGGCGAGTCGATGTACCTCATTGCCCAGCGTTACGGCATCCGCCTGAAGAAGCTTTACAAGCTCAACCGTCTCACGCCCGACTACTCCATCCGTGTAGGCGACCAGCTAAGGCTGAGGTAAGCTGATTTTTTGGGAGTTTTTTTAGGAGTTTTTTTAGGAGTTAAAGCCCCATTTAGGAGTTAAAGGAGTTAAAGGAGTGGTTTTTAGGAGTTAAAGGAGTTAAAGGAGTTAAAGACAATACCTTTACCATTGATTTCACCCTAGAGACAAAGGCCGGAGGGGCGACAGAAAATTCCGACCTGTGCGGATGAAAAGACATCGTTGCGCCGCTAATTAGGTGAGTTGATACCGCTACGCGGCCTGAGAAAAAACCAATAAAAACAAGAAAAACAAATTTGTAAATTTTCTCATTTGGTACAATAGCTATCGTCTTGCCCACCGCATAGCTCAATGCGCAGCCATCCCCTCCCTTCTTTAACTCCTGAAAACCCCTGAAAACTCCCTTAACTCCTTTAACTCCTGAAAACCCCTAATATAATAATGTATAGAAGGGACAATGGCATCTGCGCAAAAAAAGTGATGACGGCTTTAAACCTTCTTTGCAAAAGACCGTCAAAAAAGATGAAACGACACTAATGCGCATATCTGCCAACACATGATTCATCTGAGATACTGCCTCACATTCTTCTTGATGCTTCTGGGCACCTCCGTCTGCCGTGCCCAACAGCAGGCCTCGATTAAAGGACACGTAGCAGACAAGGACAGCCGCATCCCGCTGGCCAGTGCCACACTGCAGCTCTACCGTACTGGAAAGAACGACACCACCTATGTGGCCGGCGTGCTGGCCAACGTGCAGGGCGACTATACGTTCAGCGGCGTCACGCCGGGCAGCTATCTGCTGAAGGCCACCTACCTGGGCTACAAGGCGCTGACAAGAACCGTCAGCGTGCAGGCCAGCCGTGCCACCACCGTCCCCAACCTGCTGCTGGAGTCGGAGAGCGTGGTGCTGGACGAGGCAGTGGCCATTGCCAACCTGCCGAAGATGGTGATCAAAGACGACACCATCGTCTATAACGCCGATGCCTTCCGTGTGCCCGAGGGGTCGGTCATCGAGGCGCTGGTGGAGATGCTGCCCGGTGCCAAGATTGACGACAACGGAAAAATCA
This sequence comes from Prevotella sp., assembly GCA_016285055.1. Classification (GTDB taxonomy): domain Bacteria; phylum Bacteroidota; class Bacteroidia; order Bacteroidales; family Bacteroidaceae; genus Prevotella. Next base: position 5,293 of record JAEEPZ010000074.1, on the reverse strand, counting down.
GCATCAACGGCAAGGACGTGAGGAAATTCAAGCTGGACGGCCGCGACTTCATGACGGGCAACAATGACGCCGTGATGAAGAACCTCCCCTCATATGTCATCGACAAGGTGAAGGCCTACGACGAGAAGAGCGACCTGAGCCGCATGACCGGCGTTGACGACGGCAACGACGACTTCGTGCTGGAGTTCACCACGAAGCGCAGCGCCCGCAACGGTATACAGGCCAACCCTGACGTGGGCTATGGCACGGACAAACGCTACGGCATACGCCTCACGGCCATGAAGCCCTTCGGCGACATGCGCTACACCTTCATGGGTAATGCCAACAACGTGAACGACCGCAACTTCTCCGGACGAGGCGGCAGAGGGCGAGGCAACGGACAGGGACAGCGCGAGACGAAGACGGGAGCACTGGACGCCAGCTACGAGAGCCGACGGAAGGAGAACGGAGGACAGCTGCGCATGAGCGGACGCGTCACCTGGACACACGGCGATACGGACAACTGGAGCCGCAACGGCTCGGAGAACTTCGTCAACACACGCGGCGGAGCCTTCTCAAACAGCGTCAGCCAGAGCTATCAGCGCAACAACAGCTGGACGGGCAATATGAACCTACAGTGGACCATCGACACGCTGACCAATCTCTCGTTTCGGCCCAACGTCAGCTTCGGCTCTAACGACAGCCGAGGGTTCTCCACCTCAGCATCGTTTAATGCCAACCCTTTCGACTACGTCAATGACACCATCGGCAACGACCCCTTGTCGGCTCCTTACCGTGCCTACATGAACGAGAGGAGACTCATCGTCAACGACCGCCAGAACAAGTCGCTGGGCTATGGCGAGAACAAAAACATCAGCTCGCTGCTGCAACTCTACCGGCGCTTCGGCAACAAGGGACGCAACATTGCCGTCAGCGGAAGCTTCAACTATAGCAGCGGCGACAACCGAAACGCCAACCTCTCGGCCGTACATCTCTATCAGACGCGTAACCAGCAGGGCAACGACTCTACCTATCAGACCAATCGCTACACGCTGTCGGACAACAACAACTTCAGCTACTCCATCGGCGCCACCTATACTGAGCCACTCCTCACCTTCCTGCCCAAGCCCGAACCTGTCGACACAGCGTTAGGCGGCTCACCCGAAGGAAGAGGCCGCGGTCCCTTCGGCAACCGCAACCGACAGCGCTCATTCGGCGCACAGGGACTCTTCCTACAGCTGAACTACCGCTACAGCTACAGCCATCAGAAAAACGACCCCGCGACCTATGATTTCCCCGACTACAGCGACGAGCAGTTCCTTGAAGTGCTGAACGAATACCGCGAGTGGACCGCCCTCTTCGGCTACCTCGGCAATCCCTACGAGATGTACCTCAGCGACCGTCTGAGCCGCTACTCCGAGCGTACAGAGTATGGGCAGAACGTCGACGTGCAGCTGCGCATGGTGCGTGAGAAGCTGAACATGAACGTGGGCGTGACCCTGCAGCCACAGCGCTCGCACTATGTCCAGCAGTATCTCGGCGTGCCCGTCGACACCGTGCGCACGGTGACCAATATGTCGCCCACGCTGAATATGCGCTACCGCTTCAACCAGCAGACCAACCTGCAGGTGCAGCTGCGAGGACAGACACAGCAGCCAAGCATCACCCAGCTGCTGGACATCTACGACGATACCAACCCGCTCAACATCTCAATGGGTAACCCGGGACTGAAGCCCTCGTTCAACACCAACCTGTCGGTGAACTTCCAGAAACAGCGCGCACCGCGCTTCGTGGAAGACAGCCTTGGATTTCAGATACCCAAGGCACAGAGCCACTGGAGCTTCAGTACCAACGCCAGCTGGCAGGTGACCACCAACTCCATAGGCAACATCGTGACCTATAACGAGAGCACCGGCGGACGTATCTCAAGGCCTGAGAACATCAACGGCAACTGGAACGCACGAGGCGGCGCCTCGTTCAACATAGGCCTCGACACACTGAACCGCTGGGACGTCAGCGGAGGCATAGACGGCAGCTATAACCATCGCATAGGCTATGTCAACCTCAACCGCACGGCTATACCCGACCGTAACGTCACTCATACCTATAACTTCTCACCTAACGTGTCGCTCAGCTTCCGCAACAAATGGCTGAACGTGTCGCTGAACTGCCGTGCCACCTACGCCCGCACAGAAAATGAGCTGCAGGCATCGCGCAACCTCACGACGTGGAACTACAACTACGGAGGCAACACCCGCATCACCTTCCCCTGGGGCACCAACCTCTCTACCGACTTCCACGTCTACAGTAAGCGCGGCTATAGCGACGAGACGCTGAATACCGACGAGCTGATATGGAATGCACAGCTCAGCCAAGGCTTCCTTCGCGGCAAGCGTCTTGTCATCATGCTGCAGTGGTACGACATCCTGCACGAGCAGACAAACTTCAGCCGTACCGTCAACGCCAACGGATGGCGCGACACCGAGGTGAACGCCATCACCAGCTATGCTATGCTGCACGTGAGCTACCGCCTCAACTTCTTCGGCGGGCGCAACGGCGGCGGCGAGCGCGGCTTCGGCGGACGTGAAGGAGGCGGGCGTGAAGGTGGCGGACGTGAAGGAGGCCGTGGACGTGGTGGCCGTGGCTTTGGCGGCGGCGGCTTTGGTGGCGGTGGCGGTTTTGGCGGGCGTCAGTAGGGTTGCCACTTTCCTCTTTCCACCCTCAGCCTTCCACCTTAAAACCTGCTTCCTGAAGGTCTGTCCAGAAGCGGGGATAAGACTTGCTGACCACTTGCGGCTGACGGATGACGATAGGACGTCGCAGACAAAGCGGAGTAAAGGCCAGCGCCATGCGGTGATCGTCGTAGGTGTCAATAATAGTAGGAGCGTTGAATGGCGTGTTTGGTGTCTTTACTCCGTCCCACGACAACTCTGAGCCATTGGCATCAACCAGGTTATAGCCCAGCTTCGCCATCTCCGCCTTCAATGCGGCGATGCGGTCGGTCTCTTTGATTTTCAGCGTCTGCAAGCCAGTAAAGTGGAATGGGACACCCAGACCGCAGCATGTCACCACAAAGGTCTGTGCCAAGTCGGGCGAATTGCCGAAGTCATATTCCAGTCGCGGCACCAAGTGATTGCTCTTCTTCAGAGTCACCGTCGTAGGCACACCGGCGCGTCTCGAGCTGAACTTGGTCTTCACACCTAAAAGGCTGAAGATGTAGCGCACGGAAGAGTCGCCTTGCTTCGAGCCGTCCATTAAGCCCTCTAACTTCACCTCAGCATCCATGTCTTTCGACAGCGCCACCATCTCATACCAGTAGCTGGCGGCACTCCAGTCGTTCTCTATATAATAAGATGTAGGGACGTAAGGCTTCGGCTTCACCTCAATCGTGTCAACAGAAATCCACTCTGCCTCAGCGCCAAACTCACGCATCGTGCATAGCGTCAAGTCGATGTAGGGGCGTGAAATGATTTCGCCGTTCAGGTGCAGTACCAGTCCTTTGTCTAATACTGGACCAATCATCAGCAAGGCCGAGATGTACTGCGAACTCACATTGCCATCAATTTCCAGGTAGCCACCCTGCAGGTGACGTCCGGCTATGCGCAGCGGCGGAAACCCCTCGTTGCCCACATATTCGATGTGGGAGCCAAGATAGCGCAGCGCATCGACCAGTATTTTGATGGGCCGGTGCTTCATGCGCTCCGTTCCTGTGATGATATGCTCGCCTGTGGCTGTGGCAGCCAGAAATGCCGTCATAAACCGCATCGACGTGCCGGCAGCACCAATATCGATGGTTTGCGGATGTTCGCTTAGTGCACGGATCATCACCTCCGTGTCGTCGCAGTCACTCAGGTTGTCGGGCAGCACCTTGCAGCCGGAGAGCGCATAGATGATCAGCGCCCTATTAGAAATGCTCTTCGATGCAGGCAACTTCACCGTTGTGGTGAGTCGTGCAGGAGCTGTAAGTCTGTATTCTGTCATAATTAAGTGCAAAGTTAATGTTTTTTTGCGAAGGAACAAAAAAAGTGACGAAAAAATTTGGACGATTCAAAAAAACGTCGTACCTTTGCACCCGCTTAGCAGAAATAACTGCGAGCAAGGATCGGGATTTAGCGCAGTTGGTAGCGCACACGTCTGGGGGGCGCGAGGTCGCTGGTTCGAGTCCAGTAATCCCGACCAAGCAAGGAAGGCTGAGAATCAGATGATTCCCAGTCTTTTTTGTTTTTTATACGCTTTCTGCGTAGTCTCAGGGTGACATGATGGGCGACTTTCAAAGTCAACCGTGAAGTCAACCAAAAGTTATGGAAGCTGCAATTTCGGTAATTTGTAACAAGTTCAAAATTTTAAAGAATGGCGAATCCCCCATAATGGTGAGAGTAGCCAAAGACGGTAAACGCTCAATGAAAAGTTTGGGCGTGTCTGTGAATCCTATCTATTGGGATTTTTCAAAGAACACACCTAAAAAGAACTGTCCAAATAGGGCAATGCTGATGCAGTTAATATCACAGACCTTAATAGAGCACAGGTCGAATGTTTTTCAGCTATTCTTCTGGATGCCGAGCAGTGCGGTGTGGCAGCTGCGGTTGGGGCTGAATCCGTGCGAGGTATGCTCGAAGCTTCCCTCATGCCCGGCTTCAAGTATCATCCACACGACCTCCTGCACCAGCTTGTCCTCATAGCAGGGGATTTCGAGAGGGCTCCTTCGGCCCCTCGGCCAAGGCCACCTCATACCCGTTGCGCTCCAGTATGAGCTTCAGCGAGGGCCGGATGTTTTTTATCGTCATCAACTACAAGTATCATCTTGCTCATTTTGATCATTTACAATTTATCCTACAGACAAGCCAGCCTCTTAAGCCACATGCCAAAGAACCTGTCGTAAACTATGTAGCCCTGTTTGGTATCGTAGAACAGAAACTCTTTGTCCTGAAGCGACTTCAGTGCCATTTTGATACTACTGGGAGCAGGGAGTTGATGACGGAGGATGAAATCGAGCGACGTGGGGGCGTTGACCTTGCCCTCGCAGGCGATGGCAGTCAGCAACTGCGCCTGGTTGTCGGTCAGCAGATTGTAGTTGGACTGGTAGTTAATTTCTTGTTCATGCAGAATCTTGTCGGTCGCTCTGAATACATCTTCTTGGTCAAGTTTACCCTTTGGGGTGCGGTAGAGACGGTTGAGGATTTTTTGCACATACCACGTCTGACCGTCAACCATATCATACAAGTAGATGAAGGCTTCCTCAGACATTTCTCGCTTCTGCTGCGCAAAAAAGCTGTTGGCAAATGCTCTATAGACATTAGCATCTATGGTGCCTATC
>JAEEPZ010000197.1 GCA_016285055.1 Prevotella sp. | reverse complement strand
AGTGTAGCGGGCTACACGACTGATGAGACTTACAGAATGGAACAAAAAGAGCCGGAAAAATGACAAAAGGTTAACAACCCCCAGCAATGTCAAACTTAACCGTGGGAATTAATAGAACCCACCATAAATGAAATGTGTCACGAATTAGCGAATTAAAGAATGAGCCTCAACGACAATAGAAGCCCTCTCAGGGGCTGTATGGGGCGCTTACTATACCTTCTGCGCTTTTACGCATTCACCGTTGTGCTGTTCATGACGGCGAAGGTTGTGTTCATGTTCTGCCATCGTGTGGAGAATGTCTTTTCGTTCTCCGATGTGCTCAATGTGCTGTGGCATGGCCTGACGCTCGATCTGTCCACGTCGCTCTATCTCTTCGTCCTTCCCTTCCTCTGCATCGTGGTGTCCTTCTGGATGCGCCGCTGGAACCACATCCGCACCATCCTCAAGTGCTATTATGCCCTTGTGGCTGTAGCCCTGTCGCTGGCCTTTGTCGCCGACACCAGTCTCTACTCCTTCTGGGGATTCAAGCTCGACGCCTCGGTGTTCCAGTATGTCGACCAAACGGGCAACGCCTTCACCAGCGTCTCCATCGGCTACCTCTTCGTCCGCCTACTTCTCATCCTCCTCCTCTCCTTTATTATATATAAGGTATATGTGTGGCTCACGCCTCGCACGCTTCCCCCTTCTTCCTTCACATCCTCGTCCTTTTCGGCGAGACAGAGGGGTATTGCCTGGGGGGGCTATTTCTTAGGTGTTTGCGCTGCACTGGCAGCCATCGTCATTGGCATACGTGGCGGACTCAGTGTCTCCACCACCAATGTGGGACAGGTGTATTTCTCCCAGCAACAGTTTCTCAACCATAGTGCCGTCAACCCGTTCTTCAGTTTCCTTGCCTCCTTTGGCAAGTCGACGGCCGACGTTCCCGAATACCGTTTCTTCAGCGAGGAGGAATGCCGCCAGCACCTCCGCGGTGTGTTCTTCACCGACGGCCATCCCACCGACACCCTTCTGCGCACACAGCGCCCCAACATCATCCTCATCGTGATGGAGAGCTGTGGCGGCGAGTTCACCGAGATTGGTGGACGACCGGAGGTGACGCCCAACCTGACGCGCCTTGCCCGTGAGTCGGTCTATTTCACCGAGTGCTACGCCAACAGCTGGCGCACCGATCGCGGACTGGTGAGCATCCTCAGCGGCTGGCCTGCCTTCCCCAAGACATCGGTCATGAAGATGCCCTCCAAGGTGCGCACCCTGCCCTCTCTGGTTCGTTCACTCGGAAGGCATGGCTATGCGTCCACATTCATCTATGGTGGCGACATCGACTTCACCAACACCCGCGGCTACCTGCTCGACACGGGAACGCAGACCATCATCTCCGAAGACGACTTCACCGCCGCCCAGCGAGGCTCCTCCAAATGGGGGGTCTGCGACAGCATCGCCTTTGATAGGTTGTATGAGAAAGCCCCCCATACGGCCCCCGAGGGGGCTTCTGCACTTGTAGAGGCTGCCGGTAATGATACCTCTCAGTTTTCAGTTCTCAGTTCTCAGTTGGCTAACCCCTCGGGGGCTTCCTTCATCACCCTCCTCACCCTCAGCAGCCACGAGCCATGGACTGTTCCCATGCCCACCAAGTTCGAGGATGAGGTACTCAACTCCTTTTACTATCTCGACCTCTGCCTTGGCCGTTTCATCGAGCGTCTGCGCCAGTCGCCACAATGGGACAACACGCTGGTCATCATCCTTCCCGACCACGGCATCAAATACCAGGACATCGACGAGACCACCCCGCTGCGCTCCCACATCCCCATGCTCTGGACAGGCGGTGCCATCAAGGGACCTCGCCGCATCGACACCTTCTGCACGCAGAGCGACCTTGCCGCCACCTTGCTCTCCCAGCTGGGCATCAGTCACGATGACTATCCCTTCAGCCGCGACATCTTCAGTCCCCTATATGTGCGCCCCTTCGCCATGCACACCCATTCCGACGGGTTCGCTGTCATCGACTCCACAGGCTTCCATGCCTACGACCTCAACTCTCAGCGCGTGGTAAAAGGAAAAAATGACTCTTCCGTGCGAATCGGAAAAGCCATCCTTCAATTGACAGCCAGCGATCTTCGCAGCCGATAGTCTCGCTTGTAGAAAGATGATAGATGAAGGATGAAGGCTTTGTAGGAGTTTGAGGATGAAAGATGATGGATGAAGGATGATGGATGATGGATGAAAGATGAAGGATGAAGGCTTTATACTTCTCCTATAGTCCTCACTTCTCAATTGAGCATCCCCTTCGCGAACTTGGGGCCCTCTCACTTCTCACTTATCACTTAGACATCCCCCTCGGGGGCTTGGGGGGCCTCTCACTTCTCACTTATCACTTAAACACCCCCTCGGGGGCTTGGGGGGCTCTCACTTCTCACTTATCACTTAAACACCCCCCTCGGGGGCTTGGGGGGCTTCCCACCTCTCACTTCCCACCTCTCACTTATCACTTATCACTTAAACACCCCCCCGGAGGCAGTATGGGGGCTGGCTGGGGGATTTATGAAAAAAAAACAAGTAGATAGAACTGGTAATTGAATAATTTGTTGTATCTTTGTAGCACTTTTTTAAATTCCCAATTCACATGGCGCAATGCTACAAAGCAAAAGACAATGGGTAACTACGATATCAAAGAATTACAAAAATGTATTCTGAACATTCTGTTAGCGGTCGATAAGGTTTGTCGTGAACACGGCATTCGCTATTGGCTTTCTGACGGCACCATGCTGGGTGCCGTGCGCCACGGAGGCTTCATTCCCTGGGACGATGATGCCGACATTGCGATGCCACGCCCCGACTATCAGCGGTTCATTGAACATGGTGACGAATGGCTGCCAGCCCCTTTTGAGCTGCAAACCTTCCAGAAAGACGAGAACTGCACGAGTGCCTTCCTTAAAGTCATCGATGGCAGCACGACTCTGATTGAGCGTTGGGCGCTGAATTCTATCGGTGGCGTTTATATCGATGTGTGTCCTATCGACGGTATACCGTCACAGCGCTGGCGTCGCCGTATGCGCATCAGTATGGTGCATATGGCGAAGTCGATGGTTTATCTGCGCAGTCGGGATCCTTACAAGCGTGGACATGGCTACACCTCGTGGCTACCGCTCCTGCTTCAGGCGACCACGAAGAACATCACGCTACAGCGTCTGCAACTGCGCCTACAGACGGCCTACGACTATGAGAAGGCTCCGCTCATTGCGGACTATGACAGTGGCGACCGCAGCACGATGCCGCGTGAGGTGATGGGGACGCCAACGCCCATCATGTTTGAGGGCCACGAGTTGCTCGGCGTGGAACATCCCGATGAATACCTGACGCGCATCTTCGGCGACTATATGACACCACCACCCGAGGGGAAACGGCATATTCATGGGTTCGACTATGTTGATTTCAATCAGTCGTATCATGACTACAACGATACGCGAGTGTTTAAGTGAAAGTGAAGAGTGAAACCCACCCCGTCTCCATTTCCGAACATAGCTTGCCTACCTATAGCCTTTTCACAAGGGAGGAGAGACAAGAACATTGAACACGGATGACACGGATGTCACTGATAATTTGTTGTTTTTTAGAAGTTACATAGAAAACGTACATTGATGATTAGATTATCTAAATCAGTAGTAGGAAGAGCCGAATCGGCGGCTGTTGCACATGTCATTGAGGACATTGGCTACTTAGGCATGGGCGCTACGGTCGGAGCGTTTGAACACCAATTAGAGCAATACATTGGTGGCGGTCGGCACGCTATCTGCGTGAACAGCGGGACAGCCGCCTTGCACCTAGCTGTTCAGGCTGTGACAAAACCAGGCGACGAAGTTCTGGTGCCGTCGTTCACCTTCGTGGCTACCTATCAGGCCATCACGGCGGCGGGGTGCAAGCCTGTGAGTTGTGACATTCGCCCTGACACACTGACCCTCGACTTGAAGGATGCCGAGCGCCGCATTACGTCGCGCACCACAGCCATGATGCCAGTCTACTATGCCAGCAACTGCTGTATGGCAAAAGCTTATCAGGCCTTTGCTGCTGAGCATGGTCTGCGTTTAGTAGAAGATGCTGCGCACTGCTTTGGCTGTAGCGTTGAAGGCCAGAAAATTGGCTCAACAGGCGATGTGGTATGCTTCTCTTTCGATGGCATCAAGAACATCACCACGGGTGAAGGTGGTGCCATCTTCACTGCCGACGAGGAAGTGATAGAAAAGGTGAGCGACGCCCGTCTGCTGGGTGTGCAGAAAGACTCGGAAAAGCGTTACACGGGACAACGCAGCTGGCAGTTTGACGTTGTGGAACAAGGCTATCGGTATCACATGAGCAACATTTTTGCCGCCATCGGACAGGTTCAGCTTGCCCGCTTTGAAAAGGAGTTTGCACCGCGTCGCCGTGAGATTGCGCAGCGCTATTGCGAGCTGCTGAGCGATACGCCTCACGTGAAGCTGACCCCAATGGACTACGCGCACG
>JAEEPZ010000196.1 GCA_016285055.1 Prevotella sp. | reverse complement strand
CGGAGCATCAGCCTTCTTCATGAGAAGTTCACAGAAGTCCGTTGTACGCTGCCTCAGCTCGTCAAGCGAAGGAAGCTCGTCAATACGCCTTGCAAACACCTCAAACTGGTCGTGCAGGCTGGAACCGTCACAGGTCGTGACGTTTCCATTGATGTTAAGTTTTATCTCAGGACGCGCAAAACGCAGTTTCTGTCCTTCGGAAGTAATGCGGTAGATATCCTTTGTCTCCACATTAAAGTGTACATCAGAATCGAATATACGAGGATAATCAGCAAAGATAGCAGACAACTCAGCAGCATACCTTATCATCAGCGCAGTATCAATAGGAGTCACGGCACTCTCCTCTATGTATTCACTTGCAGGAAGCTCAAGCATCTCTGGAATCTGGAGATCCTCCTCTGGCAGCGGGTTCACCTTTCGCATACTGATCTTAGCGCCCATGTTGTTGAGAGCCATCTTGTAACTACGGTCGCTGATAACCCAGAACCCACGGCGTATCATGTCATAGTCAGTCTCGTTCGGGAAGCGGAAGTTCATATCAATTCTATCCACAGCCATCATACTTGTCGTCATCTTGTCGCCAAGTGACAAATTGATAAAGCCACGATTCTGACTTATATAATTATTTACGCGATACACGCCACCGAGTGAAGCCGACACATAGGCAATGTTTCCATGAATAAACCTGTAGTCAACGAAGTAAGGAAGAGGGAGGTTGGCGAACTGCAGACTGTCCTTCGTGCGCTTCATCTCATCCTCCATGGCCTTGAAGATAATCTCACCCGTATCCTTACCTGCCTCCCTTCCGTATGTCTTGGTATATTCAGGAAGCTTCAGGGCTGGTGCCACCATCTTCTGAACATTGCTACGCTGTGTCTCCACCTTGGAAACATATATATAAGGTGAGGTGGCAGATACTGGAACCCAGCCAGACTCCGCGCCACAGGAACCTGTGAACGTAAACGGAGTGTCACCGGCAGCCGTGATGTTGGAGAACATGGCCAAAGGTGTACCAATAAGGTTCACTCCACGCACAAGTTCGTCCTTGCGACCATCCACATAAATCCTGAACACCTCCACAGGAGTCACGTTGAAGGCATTGATATTCTCAAGAAAAGTAAAACCGCTCGTCACCGTGCGGAAGAAATAGCCATACTCCTTACCTTGCTTCTTTGCCTCCTCGATAAGCATCTCGCGAAGCTGAGCCTCGGTATATGGCTGGTTGGTCTGAACAACCAGATTAGACTGTCGCGACACAGGATCGTTGCCGCCGGAAGCCCTTCCATGACCATTGCTGACCGGGAATCCGTCAATAGGAATGCGGCACATAAGGAAATCCTTCAGCACGCCATTCTCAACATTCTGCACCCGACGGGCCTTGACACCCTCGTCATCATATTGATACGAGCCATTGAGAGCCTGCTGGCCATAGTAACGCTGCGTAGGGTCGCAATAGACGCTGAAAGAAGTAGGCAGAACCTTCTCGCCTACCATGTGCTTAAAGGTCTCACCACCCTTCTTCATGCGATGACTCTCAAGACGATGACCGAAAATCTCATGGAAGAACACACCACTTGCAGAACCGGAAAGAATAGCAGGACCGGCATAAGGATCGGCAAGAGGAGCATCACGAAGCGCAAGCAGGCGATTCACGATATCATGCGCCGTAGCGACAAGCACCTCCTCGGAAGGAAGCTCAGCCTCGCTGAAACCAAAGAAATCCTCATACAGAGGGCATTGCATGCCATCGGTAGCAAGAATCATGGCTGAAAGCATGATACGCACACTACGGCGGTTCTGCACCACCGACGTGCCGTCAGAGTTGACAATATACGTCCTGAGTGTTCCAAACTCTATATTTGCAAAACCCTCTTCGAGCATACGGCACTCCTTGAACACGCTGCTCACCTTGTTGAGCTTGTTCTTCCATGCCAAGGTATCTACCACCCATGGCGAGAGGGCTGGTTCATAGTATGACTCAACAGGAGCATCAGAGAAGCATGGTGCCTTATCCTCAAACTCAGCATCCGTCCTTGACTTCGCCACAGCCTCCTCATAGCGTTTCACAGCCGTGCGGTATCTATTCATAGAAGCATACCATATTTCATCACGATACTGACGCAACGGCCCCCCATATATAGCCACGCCATCACCTTGAGCACCTCTGTTGTTCACATCCTCTATGCCCTGATTCTCGAACTTATAATTATCGAGTTCCTTGCTGCCTATGCGAATGTTTGGCACAATGAAACGACTATGATCGTCATAGACATGCGCCGAACCAAAGACGCTGTTAATGGAGAGACTCTGGCTGTCTTGCATACGCAGACTCATAAAGTACGCGGGTACAGGTTTCTGTTTCAACTGCACCATAGAATAGTTCAGCTCTTCCTTAAGAGTCTGAAGAATAGAATCAGACTGTTCCGTCTGTGCCTTCAATCCGCTGCTCGCCATGAGCAGCAAAAGAGATGATAATATAATCCGCATATTATATTGTTACGTTATTAGTGAATAATAATGAAATATGATGCAAAGATAACACTTTATTTCCAAACACACAGAGCATTACGTATTTTTTTCTCAATCACTCCGGATCCACCATTGGTTCTGGCTCCGTCATATCCAGCTGTGGCGCACTGCTGCTACCGCTGTTCAGGATGATGTTCACTACGGCGACGGCATCAGTAATGGTGATCTTGGGCTTTCCCTCGTCGTCGGTGTCGCCATTGACGTTCGCTGCCTCAAGGTTGAAGTTCGCCGACGGGTTGCCGAGGATGTAGTTGACGATGGCCACAGCGTCGGTGATGGTCACCTGGCCGTCGCCATTGGCGTCGCCACGCAGGAAGGCCTCGTGCCAGTAGTACTTGCCGTCGTAGAAGAGGCCGTTCTCGTAGGCGGTGATGCCCTCGTAAGTCTCACCTTCAGCATAGGTGGTGGTGGGGTCGCCGGTGATGGCGGCGGGCTTGGTGGTGCTGCTGATGGCGAGCTGTGCACCGTCCTGGTCGGTGTTGGTGGCATCGTTATCATTTCCTACGCCGCCTACGCCGCTGCAGGTATGGAAGTTGTTGGTCAGCGTGCCATACTCCGTATTGTGATAACCGGTAATGACACCAATGCTCCATGAGCCGTCAGGCATTTTGTCGATGGTTCCCGTAAAGAGGTTGTCAGTTAGTGTACTAGCATTACTTCCGGCAATGCCGCCGAAGTAGGCTGCGTACTCTTTGGCGCTGAGTGCAGCAGCACTGGTGCAGCCTAAGACTGAGCCATCATTGTTGCCTACAACGCCACCGACTCCGTTATTACCAGTGATGCTGACGCCGGCCGCCACATGGCAGTTCTCAACGGTGCCTCTGTTATATCCGGCAATAGCGCCGACATAACAATCACCAGCAAACAGGCAGTCGCTGACCGTCAGGTTCTTCACAGTACCGTCATTTCTTCCGAAAACACCGATGTAATCCATCCCATTGGCATTGACGCTGATGCCGCTGATGGTGTGGCCCTGGCCGTCAAAGTTGCCGTAGAAAGTAGAAGCGTCATTATTACCCACGGGCATATAGTTGCTGTCGTTGTTGCCGTCACCGTCGAGGTCGAGGGTGAGGGCATCGGCGTCGTAGACAATATCGTTGCCCAGCACAAAGTAGGAACCGTCATAGTAGTTGCCGCCGTTGACGTCGGTGGCGAGCTTGTCCATTCCCTGGGTGTTGTAGATAACGTACGGGTCTGCCTCCGTGCCGCTACCGCCCCAGAGGCTTGGGCAATAATACTGGCCGTTGTAGTAGAGGCCGTTGGCGTAGGCAGTAATGCCGATGTAGGAGCCCGTGCCGTAGGTGGTGCCTGCGGTGCCGATGATTGTTTCGTCGGGCTTGTTGGCGTTGCTCACGGCGAACTCGGCGCCGGCCACGTCGCTGTTGGTGGCATCGTCCAAATTTCCTACGCCGCCTACGCCGCTGCAGGTATGGAAGTTGTTGGTCAGCGTGCCGCGCTCTGTATCGTTATTACCGGTAATGGCACCAATGCCCCAAGAGCCGTCAGGCATTTTGTCGATGGTTCCCGTAAAGAGGTTGTCAGTTAGTGTACTAGCATTACTTCCGGCAATGCCGCCGAAGAAGCCTGCGTACTCTTTGGCGCTGAGTGCAGCAGCACTGGTGCAGCCTAAGACAAAGCCCCTATTGAAAGTGAAAGTGCCATCATTGTTGCCGACAATGCCACCGACTCCGGTATTACCAGTGACGCTGACGTCGGCCGCCACATGGCAGTTCTCAACGGTGCCTCTGTTCACTCCGGCAATAGCGCCGACATAACCATCACCAGCAAACAGGCAGCCGCTGACCGTCAGGTTCTTCACAGTACCGTCAGTGAATCCGAAAACACCGATGAAACTCATATTATTGGCATTGACACGGATGCCGCTGATGATGTGGCCCTGGCCGTCAAAGTTGCCCATGAAATAAAAACCAGAACCATTCTTGCCCACGGGCATATAGTTGCTGTCGT
>JAEEPZ010000073.1 GCA_016285055.1 Prevotella sp. | reverse complement strand
CTCGGCAGGAAACTTTTAAAACCCATGCTGCCTTGAAACTGCAGGATTCTCACATGGGTTGAAATCCATAGAAAAGCTATTGTCTTTAACTCCTTTAATTCCAAAACTTGCGAAAGTTGAATCTGTAATATTTTATCAGCGAAGAAGGGGCAGCGAATATGAGGCAGCGAAGTAGTTCTTGCCTTTCAAGCGGCTTAGCCGAGTCCTGCCCCCACCCCTGCCCCACCCCTACAAGGGAGGGGAGGGCCTCACGGGGTCCCTGCGGCGGGCAAGGCGATAACCTTTTTCCAAAAGGGTTAAAAGGCATGAACAAGCCAAGTTAGAGACGATTCCTTGTTCTACTGCGCAGTGTGCAGCTGCTCAGTCCTACCGGCGAGGGTTCAGACCACGATAAAGACGGAGTTCTTACTATTCCTCTCCCCATCTCTGTTAAATAATCGTAAAAATTGAAGGGAAAGTGGCAGGTGAAGAAAGATAATCGGCGGAAAAGCAGTACCTTTGCAGTCCGATTATTAGGGGAGAGTCTTAGAATCCCCACGGGCGTCGTGTAAATAGCGCCTGTCTTTGGCCAGACAGCGTGGTTTGTGAATCGGCGTTCACATATTAATAATGTAGGGACATACTTGACGTCTGTCCAATTTAAAGAACTGTTTTTTAGTATTATTTTTAGAAATGAACACTTTAAGTTACAAGACCGTCTCCATCAACAAAGAGACAGCCAAGAAGGAGTGGGTCGTCATTGACGCCACCGACCAGGTGGTAGGCCGACTGGCTTCAAAGGTCGCCAAGCTTATCCGCGGCAAGTACAAGCCCAGCTTTACCCCGCATGTCGATTGCGGCGACAACGTCATCATCATCAACGCAGCCAAGGTGAAGTTCACCGGCAACAAGGAGACCGATAAGGTCTACACACGTTATACTGGCTATCCCGGCGGACAGCGCTTCAACACTCCCGCTGAGCTTCGCAAGAAGCCCTTCGGCGTAGAGCGCATCCTCAAGCACGCCGTGAAGGGCATGCTGCCCAAAGGCCCCCTCGGCCGTAGCCTGCTCAACAACCTGTACATCTACGATGGCACAGAGCACAAGCACGAGGCTCAGAAGCCCAAGGCTATCGATATCAACCAGTATAAGTAATAGTTAAAAGTTGAAATAAGAGATGGAAGTAATTAACGCAATAGGTCGTCGCAAGAGCTCAGTGGCTCGCGTGTATATGTCGGAAGGAACCGGCAAGATTACGATCAACAAGAAAGACTTAACCGAATATTTCCCCTCAGCCATTCTGCAGTATGTGGTCAAGCAGCCGCTCAACATGCTGGAGTGCGCCGAGAAGTACGACATCAAGGCTAACCTCGACGGCGGTGGTTTCACCGGTCAGAGCCAGGCCCTGCGCATGGCCATTGCCCGCGCACTGGTGAAGGCAAATGCCGAGGACAAGAAGAGCCTGAAGACTCAGGGATTCCTCACACGCGACAGCCGCGAGGTGGAGCGCAAGAAGCCCGGTCAGCCCAAGGCACGTCGTCGCTTCCAGTTCAGTAAGCGTTAATTCTCAGTGGATAGCGGAAAGTTAATAGTGAATAGTTTTGAGGACTATTACTGTTGACTTACAGCTATGCAGAGAATACTGGACTTTGTTTAGCATCTAAACTTCTGAGACACTACTCACTATCAACTACTCAGGGGCTGATTCTAAAGCGAAAGAATTAAAAAGAAAGTAAACAACAATTTTAAAGCAAAGCAAACAATGGCAAGAACAAATTTTGACCAGCTACTGCAGGCCGGCTGCCACTTCGGCCACCTGAAGCGTAAATGGTGCCCCGCTATGGCTCCCTACATCTACGGTGAGCGCAATGGCATCCATATCATCGACCTCCACAAGACCGTCGTGAAGATTGACGACGCCGCCGAGGCACTGAAGAACATCGCCCGCCAGGGAAAGAAAATCCTCTTCGTAGGTACTAAAAAACAGACCAAGGAAGTGATTGCCGAGAAGGCAACCAGCATCAATATGCCTTACGTCATCGAGCGCTGGCCCGGTGGCATGCTTACCAATTTCCCCACCATCCGCAAGGCCGTGAAGAAGATGGCCAACATCGACAAGCTGATGAGCGACGGCACCTTCGGCAATCTGTCGAAGCGTGAGCTCCTGCAGGTGACGCGCCAGCGCGCCAAGCTGGAGAAGAACCTCGGCTCTATCGTCGACCTTACCCGCCTGCCCAGCGCCCTCTTCGTCGTTGACGTGATGAAGGAGAACAACGCTGTGCGCGAGGCCAACCGCCTGGGCATCCCCGTGTTCGGCATCGTCGACACCAACAGCGACCCGTCGAATGTTGACTTCGTCATCCCCGCCAATGATGATGCCAAGGACAGCGTGGAGGTCATCCTCAACGCTTGCTGCGCAGCCATTGCCGAGGGCATCGAGGAGCGCAAGGCTGAGAAGGCTGACGAGAAGGCTGCTGAGGCTCAGGCCGAAGCTGAAGCCGAAGAGGTGAAGCCGCGCCGTGCTGCCGGTGCACGCCGTGCACGCAAGGACGAGGAGGCTGCTCCTGCTGCCGAGGCTCCCGCCGAGGAAGAGGCTCCCGCCGCTGAGTAATCAGAGCAATCACTCGTGAAAACGTAATATCGTAATAACGCAATAACGAAAAAACAAGACAATGGCAATTTCAATTGACGATATCAAAAAGCTTCGCGCTATGACCGGTGCCGGTCTGGCCGACGTGAAGAAGGCACTTACCGAGGCCGAAGGCGACTTCGACCGTGCCAAGGAGCTGCTCCGCGAGCGCGGACTGGCCATTGCTGCCAAGCGCTCCGACCGTGAGACATCCAACGGCTGCGTGCTGGTGAAGAAAGTGGAAGGCTTCGCTGCCATGATTGCCCTGAAGTGCGAGACCGACTTCGTGGCCAACGGCGCTGACTTCATTGCCCTGACACAGAGCATCCTCGACGCCGCCGTGGCTGCCAAGTGCAAGACCCTCGACGAGGTGAAGGAGCTTGAGGTTAACGGTCAGAAGGCTCAGGAGGCTGTCACACAGCGCTCGGGCATCACCGGCGAGAAGATGGAGCTGGACGGCTACCTCACACTCGAAGGCGACAACATCGAGATTTACGACCACATGGGCAAGCACATGCTCTGCACCATGGTACAGCTGAATAAGGAGAACGTCGAGGTGGGCCACAAGCTGGCCATGCAGGTGGCTGCCATGAAGCCCATCGCCCTGGACGCCGACAGCATCGACCCGAAGATTCTCGACGAGGAGTACAAGACCGCTGTGGAGAAGTCAAAGCTCGAGCAGGTGCAGAAGTTCGTTGACATGAAGCTCAACAAGGCTGGCATCAACCCCGCACATGTTGACAGCGAGGATCACATCGAGAGCAACACCGCCAAGGGCTGGATCACCAAGGAGCAGGCTGACGAGGCTCGCAAAATCATCGCCGAGGCTAAGGTGGAAGGCGAGGCCCAGCTGAAGATGCCCATGATTGAGGGCATTGCCAAAGGCCGCGTGCAGAAATTCAAGAAGGAGAGCTGCCTGGTGGACCAGGAGTTCCAGTTCGGTGACGGCGACAAGGCCAACGTGGCTGAGTGGCTGAAGAAGCAGGACAAGGAGCTGAAGATTGTGGCTTTCCGTCGCTTCACCCTCGTAGCTGAGTAATCGCAACGAAAAACGTATGAAAAAGGCGTCTGTTCCATTGGAACGGACGCCTTTTTCATCTTTTCAGAAAAAAAAGTCACTCTTTGTTGGCAATTTATTTTTTTTTTGTAACTTTGCAGCGAGAAAAACAACAAGCGTCATACGACAGGATGAAAGAGCAGATTCAAATCCGCAATCAGATTGACGATTTACAGCAAGTAGCAATACTTGTTGAAAAAATCGGTGATGCGCTGCATTTGTCTCCTGAGCTCATCATGAATTTTAACCTTGTTCTTGAGGAAATGGTGTCCAACGTTATCTTATACGCCTATCCGAAAGAAAATGATGCAACTATTCTTCTTACTGCCACAGCCAAAGACGACACCGTTTCTTTCATCATCACCGACAAGGGATATCCCTTTGACCCTACAGCCGTTGAGGATGCCGACATGAGCACCAATCCTGCCGACAGGCAGCTGGGAGGCATGGGAATCTTCATCACCCGCCAGTTGATGGACGACGTTTCCTATCAGCGCGCCAATGGCTGTAACATCCTTACCATGACGAAAAAAATCAATTAAACTATCCATGACACAAATAGTGAAAGAAGGTGGCAAGACCATCATCAAGACCGGGCGCCGCATTGACACGATGAACTCCGGCCAGTTCGAAAAAGATATTGAGCCTGCATTGCAGGAGCAGGGTGTAGACTTGGAGATGGACTGCAGCGAACTAAGCTACATGGCCAGCTCGGGTCTGCGCATCATTCAGAAGACCATGCGCAGCGTCACTATGAAGCGCGGCAAGTTTAAGATGACCAACGTCAGCCCCGAAATCTACAAAGTGCTGGCCATGACGGGCTTCACCAAATTCATGACGGTTGAGCAGAAAGCATGATACCTGAAGAGCAACTTGCCGACGACTACCGCCGACTGCAGGAGAATTACAGACAACTGCAGGAAGACCACGAACAGTTGAACCAAATGTTCGAGAATATGGGTTTGGGCTATGAGGAAGCGCTCAACCTGTATGACAAGGCAGTAGAGTCTTCGCGCATGAAGTCTGTCTTCATCCAGCAAATCTCACACGAAATACGGACGCCGCTGAACATTCTCAGCGGATTTGCCCAGATTCTCACCTCGGGCATGGAGCTCGATGACGCCATGAAGCAGGAGGTGACACAGGGCATTGCCGATAACACGCAACGCATCACCAGCCTTGTCAACAAGATGCTGGAGCTTGCCGAGGCCAGCAGTGACACAGCCATAGCATGTGAAGATGACGTGCCGGTTGTCATGATACCCGCGCAGGCCGTTGATGAGAGCCGTATCACCATGTCGCCACATCTCAACTTCGATATGCAGATAGCACCCGAAGCTGAGATGACCATGATGCATACAAACCTTCAGCAGGCCACACGTGCCCTCGTGCTGCTGCTCGACAACGCCATGAAGTTCACACATCCCGCCGAGGCTCACGGAGGTGCTACTGCCGTCACAGAAAAAGCCACTGTAGTATTGTCGGTTACACTTTTGCCCATCAGTCCTGACACTTCACAAGCCGACGAACAAGAGGGCCAGCAGCTGTGCATGACCGTGGAAGACACAGGCATCGGCGTGCCTGAGGAAGAAGCTGAGCACATCTTCGACGAGTTTGTTCAATTGGACGACTACTACGACGGCACGGGCATCGGCCTCACTGTGGCACGCAGCATCGCCCGCCGGCTGGGCGGCGATATCGTGCTCGACACTTCCTATCAAGGCGGCGCACGTTTTGTCTACACGCTGCCCATCTGAGCCTTACAGGCATTTCCCATATCTTACTCCATCTTCATCGCGTTGCTTTCCTTGTCAAAGTAACGCGATGATTTCCTTTGGGCTGCCGACCAAAGTGGTGGCGCCGTGTGACAGCAGGAAGTCACGGTCGCGGAAACCCCAGAGCACACTGATGCAGGGCAGGCCTGCGTTGCGGGCGGTGAGAATGTCGACATCGCTGTCGCCTACATAGACGGCGTTGTCCTTCGTGACACCGAGCTGACGCAAGGCCTCTTCCACAGTGTCTGGAGCAGGTTTGCGACGTATGCCCTCGGCCTCATGCTCGCCGATGGCCACTTCGATGCTGTCGGGAAAGAAATGGCGGCACAGCTCTTTCGTAGCAGCATCAAACTTATTGCTCACCACGGCTGTGCGACAGCCTCTAAGGCGTAGCTCCCTCAGCATTTCAGGAATGCCGCCGTAGGGGCGTGTGGTGTCGAGCGAGTGCTCGAGATAGTATTGGCGGAAGGTGTTGAGAGCGTCTTCAAACAGCGGATGCTCTTCCCCATCGGGCACGGCACGCTGCATCAGCTTCCGCACGCCGTTGCCCACGAAATGGCGCACCTCGTCAATGCTGTGCTCAGGCATATCGTGGCTGCGCAAGGCATAGTTGACAGCAGCGGCCAAATCGCCAAGCGTGTCCAACAGCGTACCGTCGAGGTCGAAGACAAAAGTGCTGTAGCTCATCGCTTGCTGCGTGCAATCATGGTTTTCATTTTCTTGTTCAGGCGCGTGGCTTCCAGGAGCTGCTCGATGGTGAGGTGCATGCGCCACTGCCATCGGTTGTAGGCATCACTGGGCGTGTTGATGCGCTCGTCGCGCGGATTCTTCGCACGCAGCTCGTGATCCATCGCCAGCCAGTCTTGCAGCGAGAGGATGCAGAGCATGGAGGGCGAATAGAGATGACGGGCGATGATTTCTTCGGCCAGATGAGCGGGCAGCTGCTCCGGTGCGCGTCCCTGCTTCTGCAACATTGTGGTGTAGAAGCGCTGGGCACGCTCTGGCTGCTCCTGCCACCAGAGGCGCAAGGGCGCCATGTCGTGGGTGGTGATGGTGGCCACACTGCGCACGGGATTGCCGTCCAAGTGAGTGAACTCCAGCCCGGTCTGCTTCGGCATCTGCTGAATCTCGAGGGTGAGGATACGCAGGCTGTCGAGCACGGGCTGCACACAGTCGGGCAGCATGCCCAGGTCTTCGGCGCAAAGCAACATGTGGGTGGACTGTTGCAAACGGCTCAGGCGGTCGTAGCCCGTCTTTCCCCAGAACATATTGTGACGCTGGTAGAAGAAGTGGTTGTAGATGCGCATGTAGGCATCCTTCTCATCGTTGGAGAGCGCCTCGTAGACCATTTCCTGCCAAGCCTGTATGCGCGGATGGTACATCTCCGGCTGGCGCGGGTCTTCAAGGAAAAGCACATTGGCCACAAGGCGGCAGAGCCCGTCGCGTATCCACAGGCTGTTCTCGTCAACGCGTCCCGCGAAGTACTGCATGACGTTGCGCTGCGTGCTCACCTCCGCCTTTAAGTCATAGAGCCCGTAAGCCTTCTTCTCCAGGAATGTGTCGCGCACATACTGCGCATGGATGCCGAAGAGCCGGTCTACGACACGGTCGTTGATGAACGGCTGGGTGAGGAATTCGCGGCGGAAGGTCAGACCGAAGTATTCTATCTCGCCTGCGGTCATGGGCAGTGCTGGCGAGAAATGCCCCATTGTGCCGTAGACCTGCTCCTGCGGAATCTCCCAGATGCGGAAGAAGCCCAACACGTGGTCGATGCGCAGGGCGTCGAAGTACTGCTCCACGTTGTGCAGACGCTCATCAAACCATTCGTCGATGCCTTCCGCCTGCCAGTTGTAAGTGGGGAATCCCCAATTCTGCCCTTGCTGTGAGAAGGCATCAGGCGGTGCTCCCGTCTGGCTGTCGAGGTGGAAGAACGTGGGATGCTCGCTCACCTCACGGCTGTTGCGGCTGACGCCGATGGGCAGGTCGCCCATGAGGATGATGCCAAGCGAGCGGGCATGGTCGGCGGCACGCTGCAGCTGCTGGTGCAGGTGGTGCTGGATGTATTCCGAAAAGGAAATCTTTTCGGCACACTGCTGCTCGTCGTAGAGGGCTTTGAGGTATTCGTTTTTTACGCGGTCCACGGCCTCGTAGTCGCTGTAGCCGAGAGCGTTGAGCTCGCGCTGCTGACGACGGAAGGCGGTCATGCGCTTCTTGTCCTTCAGCGGAGGCAGCTGGTTGAGGTCGATGTAATGCGGATGGAGGTCGAAGGCCGACATGATGTTGTAGGGATAGGAATCTCCCCACTGGTGCGTGTCGGTGGTGTCGTTGACAGGCAGCAATTGGATGACCTTCAAGCCCACCTCGTGAGCCCAGTCGATGAATTGGTAGAGGTCGCCAAAGTCCCCCACCCCACAGCTCTGCTCCGAGCGCAGTGAGAAGACTGGCACACAGACGCCAGCGGCACGCCAGGGTTTCTCGGGCAATCGCAGCGCCTCGCCATAGGCCACATAGACATCGCCATCGCTCAGTCCGTCGGGCACCACGCGGTTGTCGCCCTCCTCCCACGCCACCAATTCGTGCTTCTTCTCATCTACCACCACGTACTTGTATTCGAAGAGCGGCGCCGCCTCGCTTAACGGATGGGCGACCGCCATTCCCAACCAGTCGACATTGAGTGTCAGCATCCAGTCGCAGTTTCCGGCAGGCACCATCGGCATATAGCGTGTAGGATTCCACGAGCCCAAGGTGGGATGGCTGCCTATGACGGCCAGTATCTGTCCTGTCAGCAGCTGCGGGGCAGAAACGCGGAACAGCACGGTCTTACGGAAGAAAGGCAATGTCAGGGGTGAGAGGTGAGAGGCGAGAGGCGAGAGATGTGCCGTCACCTGATAGGCGCTGGTATAAAGATGGGCAGGCAACGGGAGGTCTCGCCAGATGTCGGCCAGGATAAAGGTCTTCGAAGAATCGAAGGCATAGAGTCGCGGCACGCCGTTCCACTCACGGCGCAGCACCTTGCCGTCGGCATCCTCTACAACATATATATATGAGAAAGCCTCCACGGGACTGCGGCGGCTCTCCAGCACAACGGTCTCTGCAGCCCAGCAGTCGCCGTCGTCGGTGAGCATGGGCAGACGGTCTTGGCGCACGGAACCGTCGTGTGAGTGATAGCTGATGAGCACAGTCATCTGCTGTCCCCACTCAGTACGGTAATGTATCGAAAACTTCAGTTTCATTTTTACGACAACGAATTTAACGAGATTTGTCGAAGGCCCACGAAGAACGCAGTAACTAAACGAATAGTCTTTTATGGTCTGAAAGACCAGCGTATTATGCGTATTGCCGCAAAGCGCTGAGCAACTCGGTGTTTTCATTGCGTGTGCCGACCGTAATGCGCAGGCAGTTCTGGCAGAGCTGCACACGATGGCGGTTGCGCACGATGATGCCCTGATTCACCAAATAATTGTAGATGGCCTGTGCGTCCGTGACCCGGGCTAAGAAGAAGTTGGCATCCGAAGGAAACACCTCACGGCATATAGGCAACTGGCGGAAGGCGTCCATCATCTGCGAGCGCTCCCTGAGAATGAGCTGCACCCAGGCATCCACATCGAAGCGGGCTTGCAGCGCCTTCATGGCTTGCTGCTGTGTCAGCAGGTTGATGTTGTAGGGATATTTCACCTTATTGAAGATGCTGATGATGTCGGGCGAAGCGAAGGCCATGCCCAAGCGTATGGCAGCGCTGGCCCATGCCTTGCTCATGGTGTTGAGCACCACGAGGTTGGGATGCTGCGGCAGCTCGAAGCGCAGGGGGCGCTGGCGCGAGAAGTCGCTGTAGGCTTCGTCGACGACGACAATGCCCTGGAACGTGTTGATGACCTTCAGCACCTCCTCGCGAAGGATATCGTTGCCCGTAGGGTTGTTGGGGCTGCATATCCAGACGAGCTTCGTGTGGTCGTCGCAGGCGGCTAACAGCTTGTCGGCCTGCATCTGGAAATGCTCATCGAGCAGCACGGGCCTGTACTCCACATCGTTGATGTCGGCGCAGACTCGGTACATGCCGTAGGTGGGCTCGATGGCCACCACGTTGTCCTGGCCCGGTCGGCAGAAGCAGCGGTAGAGCAGGTCGATGGCCTCGTCGCTGCCATTGCCTAAGAAGGTATAGCTGGCGGGGATGCCCTTCACCGAGGCCAGCAGCTCCTTCAGCTCGCGCTGCAAGGGGTCGGGATAGCGGTTCATCGGCGTGTTGTAGGGGCTCTCGTTGGCATCGAGGAAGACGTGGGCCTCATGGCCGGAGTATTCATCACGGGCGGAGCTGTAGGGGGCGAGGCTCCAGATATTTGGGCGGGTAAGTTCTTGAAGGGTTTTCATAGAGTGATGGGAAAGGGGCTAAGAGGGCAAAGAGGACTGCAGAGGACTTTAGAGGACTGCAGAGGACTTTAGAGGACTTATAGGACCTATAAGACCCATAAGTCCTATGAGGCTAATGACTTCAGTCGGAGGGTCATGGCGTTCTTGTGGGCGTCGAGCTGTTCGGCGGTGGCCATCAGTTCTACGGCCGGGCCGATGCGGCGCACGCCCTCTTCGGTGAGATGCTGGAAGGTGACCTTGCGGCAGTAGCTGTCGAGGTTGACGCCGCTGTAGGCAGTAGCGTAGCCGTGGGTGGGCAGGGTGTGGTTGGTGCCGCTGGCATAGTCGCCGGCGCTCTCGCAGGCGTAGGGTCCGAGGAAGACGCTGCCCGCGTTGACAACCTTTGCGGCCAATGCCTCGTAGTCGCTGGTCTGGATGATGAGATGCTCGGGGGCGTAGGCGTTGCTCAGGGCCATCATCTCGTCGGGAGAACCGACGAGCACACTGCGGCTGTTTTCCAAAGCCTTCTCGGCGATGTCCTTACGGGGAAGGAGGAGCAGCTGGCGCTCCACCTCTGCCTGTACGGCGGTGAGGAGCTGCTCGCTGGTGGTGATGAGCAGCACCTGCGAGTCGATGCCATGCTCGGCCTGCGACAACAGGTCGGCAGCCACGAAGGCGGCATTGGCCGTCTCATCGGCGAGCACGCAGACCTCCGACGGGCCGGCGGGCATGTCGATGGCGACGTCGCCTAACGACACCTGCTGCTTGGCAGCCATCACGTACTGGTTGCCGGGGCCGAAAATCTTGAAGACCTTGGGCACGCTCTCCGTACCGTATGCCATAGCGCCGATGGCCTGCACGCCGCCAGCCTTGTAGATGGCGCTGACGCCTGCCGTACGGGCAGCGACGAGGATGGCGGGGTTCACCTTTCCCTCGCGGTTCGGCGGTGTGCAGAGCACGATGTCGCGACACCCGGCTATCTTTGCAGGTGTGGCCAGCATCAGCACGGTGCTGAACAGCGGAGCTGTGCCGCCGGGGATATAGAGGCCCACCTTCTCAATGGGCACGCTCTTCTGCCAGCAGGCCACGCCTGGCTGTGTCTCCACGCGCACCTCGCTGAAGCGCTGCGCTTCGTGGAACGCATAGATGTTATGGTGGGCCAGGCGGATAGCTTCTTTCAGTTCGTCGCTGACCAGCGTCTCGGCCTCGTCCATCTCAGCCTCTGTGACGGCGAGTGACTGCAGACGCACATGGTCGAAGCGCTCCTCATAGTCCATCACTGCCGCATCGCCACGCTGGCGCACATCGCTTAGCACGCCGCTCACCGTCTGTTGCAGCTGAGAGTGATCCAGATGCGGCCTCGCTGTTATCTCAGCCCATTGCTCCCTTTTGGGATAACGTATAATTAGCATGATGAAATCAATATCTTTCGTCTTTTTGCCTACGGCGTTACATGAATGAGCATGAACATGCACGGACACATCATCAATATTTATGAAAAATTCGTGATTATTTGTGATTATTCGTGTAGCGTCGCAGACATCATAGAGTATACATAGACATTCAGGTCAAAGAATCATTTTTTCGATGGGCGTGACGAGGATGCCCTGTGCGCCCAGCTCCTTCAGCTGACCGATAATCTCCCAGAAGCGGTGCTCGTCCAACACGGTGTGCACCGAGCACCACTCGTCGTCGGCCAAGGGTATGACCGTGGGGCTCTTCAGGCCGGGCAGCACGTTGATGATGTCCTGCAGACGGGCCTTCGGTGCGTTCATGCGTACATATTTCTTATCCTCAGCCTGGCGCACGGCCTCAAAGCGGAACAGCATCTGTTCGAGGATGGCGCGTTTCTCCTGCTCCATCTTCGGATAGCCGATGAGCAACGCCTCGCTCTGCATCACCACCTCCACCTCGCGCAGGTTGTTGCTGACGAGTGTCGAGCCGCTGCTGACAATGTCGAAGATAGCGTCGGCCAGGCCGATGCCCGGGCTGATTTCCACGCTGCCCGTGATGACGTGTATCTCAGCATGGATATGATGGTCGTCGAGGAAACGTTGCAGGATGACGGGATAGGACGTAGCTATCTTCTTGCCCTCAAACCACTCCAGGCCCTGATAGTCGATGTCCTTTGGAATGGCCAATGACAGACGGCAGCGGCTGAAGCCCAGACGCGACACGATGTCGGCCTCGGCACCACGCTCCACAAACTCGTTCTCGCCCACCACGCCGATGTCGGCCACACCCGTGGCCACACTCTGGGGGATGTCGTCGTCGCGCAGATAGAGCACTTCCAATGGGAAGTTCTGAGCGCCGACCAGCAGGGTACGCTTCGAGCCGCCCACCTTGATGTCGGCTTCGGCCAGCAGGTGCATCGTGTCCTCGAAGAGGCGTCCCTTTGATTGTACAGCAATTCTTATTACCATAATATATATAGATAAAACGGTGCAAAGGTACAACATTTCCCTCAAATAACTTACGATTAGAAAGAAAAAGTGCGTTTTCTTTTGCTTTTCGCTTGTTTCTTCGTACCTTTGCACCATCAATGAAGACTCAAGAATGAAAAGAATCCTACTCGCGCTACTGGTCATAGCGATGGTTGGAGCCTGCACAAAACGGCAGGACACCGTGATTCCCCCCTGGCAGAGCGAGACAACGGCAAGCGACATCTACGACTTGCCGCAGATTGAGCAGACGGGCGAGATGATTGCCCTGACGCTGACCGGCCCCGACACTTACTACGACTACCAGGGCTCGCATCTTGGCGTGCATTACCTGCTGGCGGAGCAGTTCGCCAGCCATCTCGGCGTGCGCCTGCGCATCGAGGTGTGCCGCGACACCACCGAGCTGCTGCGCCGCCTCCATGCGGGCAAGGATGCCGACCTCGGCGTGCTGCCGCTCACGGCCGACAGCGTGTCGCCGGGCTGGATGGTGGGCAGCAACAAGCCTGAGCTGCGCAACGCCCTGCAGCAATGGTACCAGCCACAGCTGCTGGCCGACGCGAGAGCGGCCGAGCGGCGGATGCTGACGCAGCCCCGCGTGACACGACGTGTCCATGCGCCGATGCTGCGCCGTGGCGTCATATCGCTCTACGATGAGATGTTCAAGCGCTACAGCCGCGGCATAGGCTGGGACTGGCGCCTACTGGCTGCGCAATGCTACCAGGAGTCCACCTTCGACCCCGAGGCCGTGTCATGGGCAGGCGCCAAGGGACTGATGCAGATCATGCCGAAGACGGCCGACCATCTCAATCTGCCACGCGACATGATGACCGACCCCGAGCAGAACATCGCCGCCGCCACGCGCTATCTGCACGAACTCGACCATGAGTTCAGCTACATCCACGACCGCACCGAGCGTCAGAACATGGTGCTGGCCAGCTACAACGGCGGCATATCGCACATACAGGACGCCATGCGACTCTGCACCCGCGACAACCGCAACGCCCAGCGATGGGCCGACGTGCGCGAGTATGTGCTGAAGCTGAAAGACCCGCAGTATTATCAGGACACGCTGGTGCGCTACGGCTACATGCGCGGCACCGAGACGGCCGACTACGTTGACCGCATCCGCGCACGATACAGCGAATATGCCCGCAAGGTGAGACAATAAGAAGTAAGAAGTAAAAAGTAAGAAGTAAAAAGTAAGAAGTAAGAAGTATGATTACACTTATTGCCGATAGCGGCAGCACGAAGACCGACTGGCTCGTGATAAACGACAGCGGCAGCACTAAGACCGACTGGCTCATAGGTGAAGAGCGCATCAAGACGCAAGGCATCAATCCCATCCTTCAGGACGACGACACCATCCTCGCCATCCTTTCATCGCTCACCGCTCAACACTCAACACTCAACTCTCACCCCTCATCGCTCAACTCTCAACTCTCAACACTCAACTCTCACCCCTCTACCATCCGCTTCTACGGGGCAGGTGTGCGTCCTGAGCAGGAGGAGCGCATGGTACGGCTGCTGAAACAAGCGTTTCCCAACGCTGTGAACATCGAGGCAAAGAGCGACATGCTGGGTGCCGCCCGTGCCCTCTGCTGCAAGGAGCAGGGACTGGCCTGCATCCTTGGGACGGGAGCCAACTCGTGCCTCTTCGACGGCGAACATATTATTCAGAACATCCCGCCGATGGGCTACATCCTGGGCGACGAGGGCAGCGGTGCCGTGATGGGCCGCATGTTTCTCAATGCCCTCTACAAGGAGAGGCTGTACGCTGGCGCCCGACAAGAGTTTGAACAGTTTTTCAACCTCACCATGACCGATGTCATCGCGCGCGTCTATCGCCAGCCGATGGCCAACCGATGGCTCGCCTCGCTCTGTCCCTACATACACGAGCATCTCAGCCACTCCTCCGTGGAAGAGGTCGTCGTTGAGAACTTCCGCCTCTTCATCCGCCACAATCTTGTGCCTTACCATCGCCCGCATCTGCCCATCAACGCTGTGGGCAGCGTGGCTTTTTTCTTCAAACCTCAACTCGAGCAGGCCGCTGCCGCCGAGGGCTACACCGTAGGCCATATTCTCCGCTCACCCCTTGACGCCGCCGAAAACCTTTAGCTTGGATGATTTGCCTTTCTCTTATGTTCCTGTATTGACGGCATCACTGCGTGGTTCATGCGGAAAGCCGGCGAAAAGTGTACAGAGCCGCTTCCCTCCTACAGAGAACAAAGTCGTGAAAGGACAACAGAACATGTACATCATGTCTGTCGTTCCTTCGCGACTTTTTCGTGCTGTGCGGATGGAATAAGACATAGTTACGTCGCTATTTGTGTGAGATGGTACCGCGAAGCGGCCTGAGAAAAAACCAATAAAAACAAATAAAAACAAGAAAAACATTTTTGGTAAATTTTCTCATTTGGTACAATAGCTATCGCCTTGCCCACC
The DNA here is from genome assembly GCA_016285055.1 of Prevotella sp. Lineage (GTDB taxonomy): Bacteria > Bacteroidota > Bacteroidia > Bacteroidales > Bacteroidaceae > Prevotella. Next base: position 7,639 of record JAEEPZ010000073.1, on the reverse strand, counting down.
GCATAGCTCAATGCGCAGCCATCCCCTCTTGAACCCTGCCCTTACGGGGAGGGGCAGGGTTCAAGAGGGGAGTGCCTCACGGGGTCCCTGCGGCGGGCAAAGCGATAACCTTTTTCCAAATTGTTTTTCTTGTTTTTATTGGTTTTTATTGGTTTTTTCTCAGGCCGCTTCGCGGTATCAACTCACATCATTAGCGACGTAACTATGTCTTACTCCAGCCGCAGGTCGAAATCGTTTTACTGTTTCTCTGAGCTGCACAGGATTCTCTGCTGCATCGCGACGGCAAAAAAGAGGCTCCGCGAAAAATAATCGGCGGTCAAAGCAAAAGAAAAAACTGTTTTTCTTTTGCTTTTCGCTCGCTTATTTGTACCTTTGCACCATGATTGACGCAAAGCAGCCGTTGATAGGCCTTACCGCAAGCGAGTTGCGGCAAGTAGCTATTGATTTGGGTTTGCCTGCCTATACTGGCGGGCAGATAGCTAAATGGCTGTATGAAAAGCACGTGACCCACATCGACGAGATGACCAACCTGTCGAAGGTGGCACGCCAGCGCCTCAGCGAGAATTACTGCGTGGGAGTGATGGCGCCCATCACCTGTCAGGTGTCGAAGGACGGCACCGTGAAGTACCTCTTCCCCGTCAGGACGACCGCGCAGCCCGCCTCCCTCACCCCTACCCCATCGCCCCTGCCCCCTCACTTCGTGGAGACGGTCTACATTCCCGACGGCGACCGTGCCACGCTCTGTGTGTCGTGTCAGGTGGGCTGCAAGATGAACTGCCTGTTCTGTCAGACGGGCAAGCAGGGCTTCGAGGGCCAGCTGACCGCTGCCGACATTCTCAACCAGATCTATGCGCTCCAGGCCTCTTCGTCATACCCCGTGGGCGACACAAGTGCCTCAGAGAGCCGTCAAGCCCCCTCGGGAGCCGGCGTCGACCTCACCAACATTGTGTTCATGGGTCAGGGCGAGCCGATGGACAACCTCGACGCCGTGCTGCGCGCCACGGAGATACTGACCGCCAGCGACGGCTATGCCTGGAGTCCCAAGCGCATCACAGTCAGCTCCGTGGGTGTGAAGAACAAGCTGAAGCGCTTTCTCGACGAGAGCCAGTGCCATGTGGCCATCTCCATGCACTCGCCCCTGCACGAGCAGCGCCTGCAGCTGATGCCCGCCGAGAAAGCCATGCCTATCAGCGAGACGGTGGCCTTGCTCCGTCAGTATGACTTCACGCACCAGCGCCGCTGCTCCTTCGAGTACATCTGCTTCGGCGGACTGAACGACAGTCTGCGGCACGGTCAGGAGATAGTCAGGCTGGTGCAGGGATTAGAGTGCCGCGTCAACCTGATACGCTTCCACACCATTCCCGACGTCAATCTGCCTGCCAGCGACCCGCTGCGCATGGAGCAGCTGCGCGACTACCTCACGGCTCATGGCGTCTTTGCCACCATCCGGGCCAGCCGCGGCGAGGACATCCTGGCGGCCTGCGGACTGCTGTCGACGAAAGAGGCGGAGGAAGTAAGAAGTAGGAAGTAAGAAGTAGGAAGTAAGAAGTAATAAGTAGGAAGTAAGAAGTAAGAAGTAATAAGTAGGAAGTAAGAAGTAAGAAGTAGGAAGTAAGAAGTAGGAAGTAAGAAGTAGGAAGTAAGAAGTAATAAGTAGGAAGTAATAAGTAGGAAGTTGATTGAAACTTGCATAAAATAAAAGAATTATAAAATATGGAAGACAGAAAGATAAGAGTAGCCATCACCCACGGCGACATCAACGGTGTGGGCTACGAAGTGATATTCAAATTGTTTGAAGACCCCGCTGTGCTGGAGCTGTTCACTCCCATCATCTACGGTTCGCCGAAGGTGGCCGCCTACCACGGCAAGGTGCTGGGCTACGAGCCGCAGTTCAACATCATCAACGATGCGCGCGATGCCAAGGACGGCCGCGTCAACTTGCTCACCGTCTTTGAAGAAGAGGTGAAGATAGACTTGGGCATTCCCACGCCCGAGGCCGGCGAGGCCGCGCAGCGTGCCATCGACCGTGCCCTGGCCGACTATGCCGAGGGGCTCTTCGACGTGCTCGTCACCGCTCCCGTGGCCAAGAACAGCATCCACGGCTTCGACGGGCACACGTCCTACATCACCCAGCATCTGCAAATGCCTGACTCCGACGAGCAGCATCTGCACGGCCTTACCATCCTGGTGAGCGACAACCTGCGCATCGCCCTGGTGACCAACAACGTGTCGCTGAAGGATGTGCCCGATGCCATCACGCAGCAGAAAATAGTGGACAAGGCCAAAATCTTCCACCAGTCGCTGTGCCGCGACATGCGCATCTCCAATCCACGCATTGCCGTGCTGGCACTGAATCCGCGCGGTGGCGAAGACGGCGTGCTGGGCGACGAGGAGCTGCAAATCATCAGCCCCGCCATCAAGGAGCTGGCAGTGCAGAGCATCCAGGCCTTCGGCCCCTACCCTGCCGACGACTTCTTTGGCAATGGCTACTATGCGCAGTTCGACGGCGTGCTGGCCATGTATCACGACCAGGGACAGACGCCGTTCAAGGCTATTACCAGCATCAGTGACGACAAAGGCGTGCGCGTCACTGCCGGTCTGCCGCTGATACGCACAGCACCGGCCCACGGCGCATGCTTCAACCTGGCCGGGCATGGCAAGATGGAGGCCGACTCCATGCGCCACGCCATCTACGAAGCCATCGACATCTGGCGCAACCGTCAGAACTACGACGAGCCGCTGGCCAGCCCGCTGCCCAAGCTCTACCACGAGAAGCGCGACGAGAGCGAGAAAGTGCGCTTCAACGTTCCTCGTGAGAGAAAGGAAGACAGAGGCGAGAAGGTGGAAGGCTGAGCACAGAGTGTTGAAGACGGCAGCGACTGTCATTTTTCCCATCATAACAAGTTCTTATTTAAGGGCTATTAAGCATTGAAGAAGAAGTATCAGAACGGATTCCTGCTTTTCGGTCTCGTTGTGCTGGCCATCATGGTCAGCCAACTGGACTTCAAGGAGGTGTGGGACGGCATCCAGCGCGCGGGCTACTGGTTCCTGGCGGTGGTGCTGCTCTGGGCCGTGCTCTACATCTTTAATACTTCAGCCTGGTGGATCATCATCAAGAGTGGGGAGAAAGCCCCCCTTTCTTGCGTCCCTTCGGTAGCAAGCGACCAGAGGTCGGGCGCGTCACCCGAGGGGTACACAAGTGTGGGCATGCCCGGCGATGAAGGCCCCTCGGGGGCCGCAGGGGGGCCATCGGCTTCTTTCTCCTTCTTCTGGCTCTACAAAATCACCGTCTCCGGCTTTGCACTCAACTACGCCACGCCGGGCGGGCTGATGGGCGGCGAGCCCTACCGCATCATGTCGCTCTCGCCCTATATCGGCACCGAGCGCGCCACGTCGAGCGTGTTGCTCTACGTCATGACGCACATCTTCTCACACTTCTGGTTCTGGCTGCTGTCGTGCGTGCTCTATGTGTTCACGCAGAGCGTCGATGTGTTCATGGGCATCCTGCTCACCCTCATCGCGGCGTTCTGCCTCACGGCCATCTGGTTCTTCCTGAAAGGCTATAAGAAAGGCATCGCCGTCAGCGGCATGCGCATCCTCAGCCATGTACCGCTGCTGAAGCGATGGGCGAAGCGTTTCTTCGAGAGCCACGCCGAGCAGCTGGCCACCATCGACCGTCAGATAGCGGCACTGCACGGACAGAATCCGCGCACGTTCTTCGCCGCTGTGTTCTTAGAGCTGTCATGCCGCGTGGTGTCAGCATTGGAGATATTCTTCATCCTGCTGGTCATCATGCCGTCGGCCAACTACCTGCAGTGCATCCTCATCCTGGCATTCACATCGCTCTTCGCCAACATGCTGTTCTTCATTCCCTTGCAGCTGGGCGGTCGCGAGGGCGGCTTCCTGCTGTCGGCCAAGGGTTTGGCCATCGGCGCCCGCGAAGGCATCTTCGTGGCTCTGTTGGTCAGGCTGCGCGAAATCATCTGGACAGCCATCGGCCTGCTGCTCATCAAGATTGAGAAGAAAGAGAAATCGCCCAATGTCCCCCCGGGTGCTGTCGGCGGAGTCCTTCTCCTGCTTGGCTCGGTCTGCTGCACGGCCTGCCAGGCGCTGCATCGCGGCGACCTGCTGTTTCACCTGCCTGAGAGCAACAACCACATCACCGAGGTGACGCAGGGCACGGCCGACCACGTGGCCATCTACCTGGGCGGCGATAGCGTCATAGAGGCCATCCCCCGGCAGGGCGTCGTGGTGAGCAAGCTGAGCAACGTGCTGCACCGCGAGCCGGGCCGCTATGTCGTAGGCAAAGTGAAGGGAGCCGACGCAGAGCGCAGCATCAGCAATGCACGCCGCTATCTGGGACGGCCCTACGACTCCATCTTCTCAGCATCGGCAGAAGCCATCTACTGCTCTGAACTGGTGCAGCAAAGCTATGTCAACCGCAGGGGGGCGTTGCTTTTCCAGCCCATCGCCATGTCCTTTCACGACAGCACGGGCCACATCACTCCATACTGGCAGGACTTCTACGCCCGGCGCGGCCTCGCCGTTCCCGAAGGCGAGCCGGGCAGCAATCCCGCCGACCTGATGAAGCGAACAAAAGTTTCTTTTATTCATAAACCATTTTAATTAACATCAAAATCATTATGACAATCAACGAAATGAACTTTGCCGGTAAGAAGGCAATCGTGCGCGTTGACTTCAACGTGCCCCTGGACGAGAATGGTAAGATCACCGACGACACCCGCATCCGCGGTGCGCTGCCCACTCTGAAGAAAATCCTGGCCGACGGCGGCGCCGTCATCATCATGAGCCACATGGGCAAGCCCAAGGGCAAGGTGAACCCCAAGCTCTCTCTGGGTCAGATTCGTGAGGCTGTGGAGAAGGCTCTCGGCGTGCCCGTTGCCTTTGCTCCCGACTGCGCCAAGGCAGCCGACGCTGCTGCTGCCCTGAAGATGGGCGAGGCCCTGCTGCTGGAGAACCTGCGCTACTATCCCGAGGAGGAAGGCAAGCCCGTGGGCGTAGAGAAGGGCACTCCCGAGTATGACGAGGCCAAGAAGGCTATGAAGGCCAGCCAGAAGGAGTTTGCCAAGACGCTGGCTTCCTACGCTGACTGCTACGTGATGGACGCCTTCGGCACCGCTCACCGCAAGCACGCCTCTACCGCCGTCATCGCCGACTATTTCGATGCCGACAACAAGATGCTGGGCCTGCTGATGGAGAAAGAGGTGCAGGCCGTGGACAACGTGCTGAGCAACATCAAGCGCCCCTTCGTCGCCATCATGGGCGGCTCGAAGGTCTCTTCGAAGATCGGCATCATCGAGAACCTGCTGGGCAAGGTCGACAAGCTCATCCTCTGCGGCGGCATGACCTACACCTTCGCCAAGGCTCACGGCGGCAAGATCGGCAACTCCATCGTGGAGCTCGACAAACTCGACGTGGCACTCGGCGTGGAAGAGCTGGCCAAGAAGAACGGCGTGGAGCTGGTGCTCGGCAGCGACTGCACCGCTACCAACGGCCTCGACTTCGGCACAATGACCGTGAAGGAAGGCGCTGAGATCATCACCTGCCCCGCCAACGACGTGCCCGAGGGCTTCGAGGGCGTGGATGCCGGCCCTGCTTCTCAGGAAGACTTCCGCAAGGCCATCGACGGTGCCAAGACCATCCTGTGGAACGGTCCTGCCGGTGTGTTCGAGTGCGACAACTTCACAGCCGGCTCACGTGCCATCGGCGAGGCTATTGCCAAGGCTACGGCTGAGGGAGCTTTCTCGCTCATCGGCGGCGGCGACAGCGTGGCTTGCGTCAACAAGTTCGGACTGGCAGACCAGGTGAGCTACATCTCAACCGGCGGCGGCGCTCTCTTAGAGGCCATCGAGGGCAAGGTGCTCCCCGGCGTGGCTGCTATCAAGGGTGAGTAACATGAAGAAAATCCTCACATTCATCTTGGGTATGATGGTCGTGGCAAGCTGCGACCTCATATCCAAGTCTTCTTCTGACAAAGGAGAGATAAGCATCGCTGACCTCGAAGACATGGACTTCGAGACAGAGGAGGTGAGCTATACTTTCGAGAAAGGCAAGCTGGAAGTGGGCGTCAAAATAGACTACCCTACCGACGGCAACCCCATCCTCTGCAATGCCGTGCGTGAATACATCAGCGAGACACTGGGCGGCACCTACGACGGCGACTTGGATGACGGGCAGCAGCTGGTAGACTACTACGGCGACGATTACAAGGAAAAGCTGGACGAGACCTACCAGGAAGATGTGGCCGCCAACGACGGCAGCGATGAGCATATCAATAGCTACTACCGCCACTGCGACATCAGCAAAGGCTACGAGAGCGACCATCTCATCACTTACATCATCAATGAAGACATCTACATGAACGGTGCCCACGGTGCTCCCTCTTCCTATGGCATGACATTCCGCAAGAGCGACGGACGCCGCTTCAGCACCGACATGATGCGCAACCTGTACAGCGACGACTTATATGCCCTCATCAAGAAAGGACTGACGAAATACTTCAGTTCGACTGGCGGCGAGGACATCACCACCGATGAGGAGCTGAAGGAATACATCCTCACCGACGACAATGTGAACTACCTGCCCTTGCCGAAGAGCACCCCTTATATCACGGAGGACGGCGTAGTGTTTATCTACCAGCCCTACGAGATTTCGTTCTTCGCTGCCGGTATGCCTACGTTCACCGTGCCCGTCAGCAAGATGAAGCCCTTCCTCACCCAGACGGCGCTGACAATGCTCGGCGAAGACTGAGCTTTCACCCAACACAGGCTACGCATTTCCTTACGTAGTGTCTTGCGAATAAAAAACCTAAACAGACTCTACATTTCCTTACGAAGTTTCTTGCAAAAGCCCAATGCCTTTGCGAATCACGGTGCAGCCACTCCCCCTCCCCTCAAGGAGAGGGGCTGAGGCTGCCCATACCCTCACGGATGCTTTCGATTGTCTCAGACGCTACGCCTATTGACACGAGATGCTCTCAGCGGTTGGCGAGTACGAATGTGGATAATCATCTAAACTAATAGCGTTCATCTACTTAACTGTTAAAATACTGAATCAAGTGGATTTAACGATGGACGGAACAATGCGTCACATCTTTATTTTTTGGCAATGATATAGCAGTTGACCTATTCATGCGCAGCCATCCCCTCTTGAACCCTGCCCTTACGGGGAGGGGATGGCTGCGCATGAATAGGTCAACTGCTATATCATTGCCAATTTTTATTCGGATAGTTTTGACACGGCAAAGATATTGATTTTTTTTTTTAAAACGGACAAGAAAACTGACAAAGATTTTTTCGACCTGTGCGGTTGGAATAAGACATAGTTGCGTCGCGAAGTAGGTCAGTTTGTTCCCGAGTTCCGTCGTCCCTTCGGGACTTTTGTGTGGTGGGGGGCCATGATACAGGGGCGTTGCCCCTGCCTGGACTCTGTCGTCCCTTCGGGACTGTAAAGAGGTTGGGACATCTCTGACAAACCACCCCTGACCCCTCCTTTGGAAAAGGAGGGGAAAGGCTGCGCCGTCATGTAGCCGCTGCAGAGGTAACTCAATTCTCCCCCTTGCAAAGGGGGAGTTAGAGGGGGATTCATCTGCGCAGAGTGAATCCCCCCCTGGCCCCCC
>JAEEPZ010000195.1 GCA_016285055.1 Prevotella sp. | reverse complement strand
ATTTCAACCCCTGTTGAGGTCCTGCAGTTTCAAGGCAGCATGGGTTTTAAAAGTTTCCTGCCGAGAAACCATCGGTTTCTCGGCAGGAAACCAAAGGTTTCTCGGCAGGAAACCTTTGCATAAAAGCCCCAGATGGAAAAATAATAGGCAATGATATAGCAGTTGACCCTGAGACAAAGGCTTTTCATGGAGAGTCATTTTTCTTTTACTCCTTTAACTCCTGAAAGTTCTTTGCAGAGCGAAGCGGCAAGGCCGAGCGGAGCGAATGCGAAACTTGACTTACTTGTTATTATCGAAACAAGAAAGATCATCACCCAAGCATTTACAACGCGACATTTTTTTCAGGGGGAGACGGGTATGGAGCAGCTCTAGAGCTATCCAGCACATTTTGCAAAAAAAACTGGTTGTACTAATTTCCGCCGTAGCGTAAAAGCTTAAGCCTTGCGGCTCGTGCGGTTTGTTTGTTAATTTTTTTTGTTTGTTCTCACTTTTTCTTATATTTGTTGGTAAAAGGGGCACGGCCGCCCGCATTGGGCTGAGCCGTTTAAACCCCTTCTCCAACATCATGCCGAAGAAGATCTCCGACATTGCATTGGCCAAGGTACCGTCCTTCGCCAACAGAGTTTCGCTCTTTCAGAGCAAGTTGCAAATCACCAGACATGCGTCCGGTACCATCGTCGACTACAGTCACGCATTGTACAAGGCCGTGGCCTATGTCGGGAAGCTCCCTGAGGAGTTCACCCAGGAGGATGCCGACGGATACTTGTCGTATCTGCTCTCCCGCCAGCCGCAGCCTGCCGTCTCGCAGTTCAAGCACTTCATCTACGGTTTGAAGAGCTACCTGCACGCCATGGGCAGTCCTGACCTCGCAGGCCTGGCCCTGCCCAGGATACGCCGTGAGAAGCGACTGCCGAGGGTGCTTTCCGTGGAGCAGGTGCAGCTGCTGCTGCGTTCCTGCGACCTTTACACCAAGGCGCTGTTCTCCGTCATCTACGACTGCGGGCTGCGTGCCTCCGAGGCATGTCGGCTACAGTGGAACGACATCTCCTTCGACCGCCAGCAGGTGTTCATCCGCCGCGGCAAGGGCGGCAAGGACCGGATCGTGCCCATCTCGCCCAAGACGCTGCAGGTGCTCAGGGTGTACCGCAAGCGGTTCTGGGGAACAGGCCTGGTGTTCAGGAAGGACGGCGGCCTTGTCATTCCGATAGACCACGCCTACATCCGCAAGTGCCTGAAATACCAGCTGGGGAAGGCAGGTCTTGACACTTCCCTCCCGACGCACGCACTCCGCCACAGCTATGCCACTCACTTGCTGGAGGCCGGCGAGGACATACAGACCGTGCAGCGCAGGCTCGGCCACAAGTCCCTGCAGACAACCGTCGTCTACCTGCATGTGGCGAGGCTTGAGAGGCGTCAGTGCATCTGTCTCGTAGACCACATCTTCTCATGAGCCGCACCCGATACGAGGTCGGTCAGATCATCCGCGACTGGGGCGGCGAGTTCCTCTCACGTCACCAAGTGGCGGGGCCGGTTCGCAAGTCCTTCGGAAGGATGGCTCTCTGCCGTACCCAATACCTGGGAGGACATGTCGAGGTGTGCCCTGAGTGCGGAGAGGTGCATGTCAGCTATAACAGCTGCCGCGACCGCCACTGCCCCAAGTGCCAGAACAAGGAGCGCGCCCTCTGGGTGGAGATGCGCAAGGACGAGGTGATTCCCGGCGTGAAGTACTTCCATGTGGTGTTCACCGTGCCCGACTGCCTGCATCCGGTTGCCATGGCGCACCAGGCGATGTTCTACAGCGCGATGTTCCGTGCCGCATGGAACACCCTGCGCACGTTCTATAGGAATCAGGGGCTGCAGGGAGGCATAACCTGTATCCTCCATACGTGGGGCAGCAACCTGCACTACCATCCGCACATCCACTGCATAGTGACGGGCGGAGGGGTGGACGCCGACGGTGTGTGGCACCACCTGGAGGGATGCAAGGGAGCACGCGACTTCCTCTTCCCCGTGCAGGCGCTCAGCCCCATGTTCCGTGCCAAGCTGATGGCCATGCTCACCTCACGCCTGAAGAAACTCGGCGAGGCCATACCGCAGCATGTCCGCAAGCAGTGCTTCGAAAAACCGTGGGTGGTCTACAGCAGGCCGCCCGCCAAGGGAGTGGGCCAGGTGCTGGAGTACATCGGAAGGTATGCCTACCGCGTGGCCATCAGCAACTCGCGAATACTCGACTACGATGCCGGGGAGGGCAAGGTCACCTACGACTACAAGGACTACCGCCATGGAGGCTGTCACAAGACAATGACCATGAGCGCCGTGGACTTCCTACATCTCTTCTCGCTCCATATCCTGCCTCCCGCCTTCGTGCGCATCCGCCACTACGGCCTGCTCTCACCGTCATGCCGTGACAAGCTTCGCATCGTGCAGGAGCAGCTCGGAGGAACGCCTGCCCCAAAGGAGCGGCGCAAGAAAACCTACGAAGAGGTGTGCAGAGAGCAGGGATGGGAGATAGGTATCTGCCCGCACTGCAAATGCAGGATGATTGCTCTGGACATCATTATGCCCATAAGGGCACCGCCCTTGTCTGCCCGCGTCCGCACGGCATCCGTATAACCCATCGCTCCGTTGTCCGTCAGGCCATGATTCTTGGCGGACGGCCGTCATAGTGTCCATACGTGACAGTGTCAGTGTTTCAAAGAACGATTCGGCTGTGTCACCAGCCTCATATTACTATCGCGGACGGCTTAGTCGTCACCGGCTCCGACGATTTCTTCCTTTTTGACGATGCCTGGACAAGGTCAAAACCAAGGCCAATCCCCATAGATTCATACCCGACAACCGTACAACAAGGTCTTCATATGGCCTTCGGCCACACGAAGACCTCTTTGGTTATTTTTTTGTTAGTTTCCAGAAATATGGTTACCTTTGTAGGCAATTAAAACCGCAAAACAATTTCAATGGCAGACTACACCTATAAACTGGAAAACGACGAATACGTCTTTTATGAAGATGGAAAGGTTTTGATGACACTTTAATGAAGACTCCCAGCGAGGGACTTGCCAAGTTGCTCCTGACCAATCTGGAACATGAGACTGGGACCTTTTAACTCTACAACATTTATGGTGATGACATCCTTTGTTTTTCAACAATAAAAAGTAAAAACTAAAGACTGAAACATAATTTTAAAAGATAGTAATGTGATTGAAATAGGAAACATAATAGGAAATTTAGTTCCTACAGAAGCCGTAATAATAGATAAAATACAGAGACTGGGGTCTAAGTATTCTTTGAGTTATACCGGCGTTAATTCACACAAACGTTCGTCAAGAATTCTTGATGAACAGCAATTCGCGTCACTAGAAGTGTTGACTTCTGAAGGTGAGTTCAACTTCAAAGGCGATCCTCAGCGCTTTGTGCTTTATGCTGAGGCTGAGCGCATTAAGTCTGCTTATCAGTTTGATCCGCTTTTTGCCATCAACTGTAGTGTTGTTGATCCTTTGCCTCATCAGGTGGAGGCCGTCTATAAGTTCTTGCTGCCGCAACCTAAGATCAGATTCTTATTGGCAGATGATACTGGTGCTGGTAAAACCATCATGACGGGCTTGTTGCTGAAGGAACTGATGATGCGCCATTATGTAGAGCGTATCTTGATTATTACGCCAGGAGGACTTACCAAACAGTGGCAGGAAGACGAGATGGGGATAAAGTTCAATATCCCATTCAAACTGGTAAACCGTAGTGTATTCTCCTCTGAGCCTACTGTCTTCCAGAATAGCAATCGCGTAGTGGCAAGTATTGACTTTGTCAGTCGCGAGGATATCATGAATGTCCTTTCAAAGACAAGTTGGGACATGGTAATATTCGATGAAGCCCATAAACTCTCTGCTTACGAATATGGCGAGAAGATCTATAAGTCAAAACGCTATGAGGTGGCTCATCTTCTTGCGCAGCAATGCGAGCATATACTGCTGCTTACTGCTACGCCTCATCGTGGACGCAAGGATACCTTTAAGCGACTGCTGCAACTGCTCGATGAAGATATTTTTGCCACAGCAGACCTCGCTACGGAAAGAGTGCGCGAACTGAGCGAGACAGGTTCCAACAAATTCTTCATCCGTCGTCTAAAGGAGGATATGAAAGATTGGGAAGGACATCCGCTATACAAGAAGCGTTCTACCAAGACCACAAGCTATAACCTGACGTCTGGCGAAAAACGGCTCTATGATGCGGTGACCCAATACTTGACAAAGCGTAAGGAAGAGGCAGCGCAGACCAAAAACATCCACGTTTCGTTGGCACTCCAGGTGATGCAGCGCAGACTTGTGAGTAGTATCTATGCCATTCGCAATACATTGCAGAAACGTTGGATGGCGCTGCAAGGCCTAACAGATGAGCTGGAGCGTAATCCGTCGTTGTGGAAGCAACGCGTCAAACTGGAAGATTTCGATGATATCAACATCGACGACCTTGACGATCTGGAGGATGATGAGCGCGATGCACTTGACAACATTCTCTCTGACCCCAAGAAAC
>JAEEPZ010000194.1 GCA_016285055.1 Prevotella sp. | reverse complement strand
CTCGGCAGAGATAACGCTGAACCTGATACAGTCACTGTACGAGAAGAAATACACCACCTATCCGCGTGTTGACACACAGTACCTCAGCGACGACATCTATTCCAAATGCCCACAGACCATGAACGGCCTTTACCAGACGAAGTTCTTCGGCAAGCCGGTCTATGCGGAGTATATCAAGCCCATCGGTGGCAAGCCGCTGAAAAAGTCGAAGCGTGTGTTCGACTCGTCAAAGGTCACCGACCACCACGCCATCATTCCTACAGGTGTCATCCCCCAGAACCTGAGCGATGCCGAACAGAAAGTCTTCGACCTTGTGGCACGCCGCTTCATCGGTGTCTTCCTGCCCGACTGCAAGTTCTCGACCACGACGGTGCTGGGCGAAGTAAAAGGGGACGGTGTGGACACTGGCAGTGTGGGCGTCGATTCCGTTGACGCCATTGAATTCAAAGTCACGGGCAAGGAAATCCTCGACCCAGGCTGGCGCGTGGTTCGCGAGAAAACACCTGAAACCTCAGATGCCCCAGAGAACCCAGATGCCCCAGAAGCATCAGACAAGGAAGAGCGTACCCTGCCCACCTTCGTCAAGGGCGAGAGCGGCAACCACCAACCTACCCTCACCGAGAAGATGACAACCCCGCCACCCTATTACAGCGAAGCCACACTGCTGCGGGCCATGGAGACGGCAGGCAAGTTTGTCGAGGACGAGACGCTGCGCACCGCCATGAAGGAGAACGGCATCGGACGGCCTTCGTCAAGAGCATCCATCATCGAGACGCTCTTCAAGCGCCGCTATATCAAGCGGGAACGCAAGCGACTGGTGGCAACCCCCACTGGCATCGAACTGATTGACCTCATCCGCGAAGACCTGCTGAAAAGCTGCGAGCTGACTGGCATCTGGGAGAAAAAGCTGCGCGACATCGAGCATCAGAAGTATGACGCCCAGCAGTTCATCAACGAGCTGAAGCAGCAGGTCACCACCATCGTCAACGACGTCATGAGCGACCCCACGAACCGCCGCGTCACCGTCATGCCGGCAGAGGAAGAGAAGAAAAAAGGCAAGAAGAAGAAGTGACCTACCAGATCAGTTTGTCGGCATAGCCGTCGAACTGCAGAGGTTCCGTCCAGCCACATTCCCTACAGATACGCTCTATTTCCTGCTCCACGTCGGGCGTAATAGTCATGTCGCCACGACGGTAGCGGTAGTATATGACTCGCGAAAAACGCTCAATGAGCCGGCTCTTGATGGCTCTCTCCATCGCTCCGGGCATAGCCTCATAGAAATGAACCATACCGACAGGCACACGCTGCGGTCGGTCGTCACGATAGGCGATGCACTCGCCGCCATCCTTCCGGACATGGTTGGGATTGACGCAATAGACGGAAAAGTAGGATTCCGGCACGCACTGGCCAGCCTGCCAACGCAGACAGTGCTCATGCTGCGGGCACTGTACGTCGAAACACACGATGTACTTCTGGGCCTTCTCTTCAAGGATTTTTTTGTCTATCATAATCATCTATCTTTGTTTCACGCCACAAAGATACGAATTTTTTACTTAACCACCAAAAAAAAGCTGCCATTTTTCAGAGTGTGCCAAGGCCAGATACACGGTGTGCCTAAGCTTGGCACACCGTGTATCTGGCCTTGGCACACTTTTTAATTACGTTAACAATTCATAGAAATGTAATTTCTTTTACGAGTCAGTAATATATTAGGCGAATTTGCTTCTTTATTCCATTACGTTCGGTATGAACAGGAGCTGACAAGATTATTCTTTTTTCATATCGCTTACTTGACAAGTGTTTTTTTACCTTTGTTAATATACATTCCGCGTTGTGTCGGTTTTCCATTCAGGCGCACACCGCTCAATGAATGCCATACGTCATCCTTCACTTCATTAGAATATGCAGAGACTTCAAGAATGCCTGCCGCTTCTTCATCGTCAAAGCTTAATGCAAACGCACGCGCCTGAGTCCCGGCGTGTTCCTTGATGTACGGCACTGAGAAGTAGGCACGACATGAGCGAATCTGGCGGTCAATGGTTGAGTAGTACAGTGTGTTTGCGTCACCCAAGAATAGGATGCTCTTGTCATTAGCTGTCACACTGACAGGCGAGTATGTACCCACCATCTGTACTGTCTCCAGCCCTGTGGTCTTACTCTCCACTGTCTGAGCCGTCGAGTTGCTGATGGTTACGCCCTGGAATACAGGATTGCTGATATCGTCACCACTCGTCCACTTCACCAGATAGGGCACTCCAGCCTCAATCTCTGTTGCCGTCTTGAACCACAGATACAGCGTCCCATCCTCCGTGTTGAAGCCGTTTTTCTGTGTCACGTCCAGCGTCATCAGCGTAGCACCAGCAAAATCCGCATGGGCAGCAATCTGCGCTGCACTCAACGAGAACGGCAGGCACAGCGTGTTCCATGCGCCATCCTTGTAGAGCGTGCGGCCGTTGAGCACGACGGGATAGGTGACGGGCTGTCCTGCCACGGTGGTGGGCAGGGCTGCCATCAGGGCGATGGCATTGGTATTGTCCGCATTGTCGCGCAGGGCGGGCACGGCGCCGTCGTCACTTGTTCTGTCTGCATTATTGCAGCCCACGCCCGTAGCGTTCTCCCTGCCCGCCACGGTGCAGGCGGTGTAGTAGTTGCGCAGCATGGTGGTATCGTAAGATTTGTAGCCGCAGATGGCGCCATACTCTCCATTGACTGCGGGAACGACGACGCCGATGGCGAGGTTGTCGCTCAGCGTTCCCGTATCCCCGTTGTCGCCGCAGATGCCGCCGAAATCATAAGTATTGTTTTTTTGGGAATAGGTGAGCGTGACGGCACTGGTGCAGTTGCTGACGGTGCCTTTGTTGAGGCCAACGATGCCGCCGTGGAAAAAGCAGCCATACACTTTGGCGCAGATGGCGACGGAGGCAGTGGCGTGACATCTGGTGATGGTGCCGCCATTGTTGCAGCCTGCAATGCCGCCTACATAGCTTTTGCCGGTGATGGATGCATCGGCAAGGATGATGTCATGGATGTTGGCACCATCTCCTACAGACCCGAAGAGGCCCTGGTATGAACTCTCGTCTCCGCTGGTGCCCTTATAGATGCGGATGCCGCTGATGGTGTGGCCGTCGCCGTCGAAGTCGCCACAGAAGGGGCGGTAGTTGCCGCCGATGGGGTTGAAGTTGTTCTCGGTGCTCCCGGCATCGTTCCAGTCGGTGGTGTGGCTGAAGGCGATGTCGTTCATCAACTTGACGTACTTGCCCTGATAGGTGCTTTTGCCGCTGCTCACGATACTGGCAAGCAGGTTGAGTTGATCCACATTATATATCAGGTAGGGTTCTTCTTCTGTTCCTGCGCCACCGAGTCGCAGACTGGCATTCATGTAGTACGTGCCGTCGTAGAGCAGACCGTTCTCGTATGCTTTCACCATGCCGAAGTCATTCACCAGGTCCCCGAGGTCGTCGGGAATGGAGGTCAGGATGTCGGGCACCATGCCCTGGTTGGTGGGCAGGTTGTCGGTGGCGACGTAGTAGCAGTTGGTGATGGTGGGCTCGTAGATGCCTTCGTTGCCTGTATACCAGCGGGCGAAGGTGCTGTTGAGCATACCTGCGGCTACGCTGCCGGGCTTCAGCAGCGAGTTCTGGATGGTGGGCTTGTTATATACCCCCCATCCGATGAAGCCGCCGCAGTTGTTAGTGCCATTGGTGGTGGCAAAGGAGCCGTCGAACACACAGCCTTCGATGATGATGGTGTTGTTTTCACCGCTCAATGTGCTGACCAGTCCGCCGTGGGTGCCGTCGCCGCTGATGCTGCTGTTGATGTTGACCGAACTGATGCAGCCCGTGAGGGTCAGCGCGCCGTGCGACTCGCCCACGATGCCGGCAGACTTCTTCGCGCTGGTGTAGATGGTGCCAGCGACGTGCAGGTTCTTAATCACGGCGTTCTTGACGTGGCGGAACGGGGCGCAGTATTCCTCGGCGAAAGGCTCTGCGGACGTGCCTTTGGTGAAGGTCAGCGTCTGGCCGTCGCCGTCGAAGATGCCCTGGAACGATTTGGCATCGTTCGAGCCCGCCATGTTGCTGACGCTGATGTTACTGCTCAGTTTCACGAAGTTGCCGCTGAAGGCGTAGCCGTTGTTGACGTAGTCGGCGAACTCGTTCCAGTCGTCGGTGTTGCTGATGATGAATGGGGCGCCCTCGGTGCCCAAGCCCTGCGTGGGCCATCCCGCCGTCACGGCGTTGGCCGTGCTGCTCTGGCTGGCAGAGCCATTGGCGCCGCCAGTACCACCGGCAGCGCGGTGGTCGCTGCCGCCTTGCCAACCCGCGTAACTATAGTTTCCATTATATGTGTCACTCATCTTTGTGCTGACACCAGAACCTGCGGTGGTTCCGTCACCATTAGCGCCGGCACCGCCACCAAAAGCTCCTACATCGTAGTATTCATACCCAGAAAGTGGGGGTCTATAATTGCTTTGAATAGAACCTGAGGCACCGCCTCCGCCTCCTCCACCACCAGGGCCACCAGTACCGATGTTGCTGGCAG